>NZ_JAMFTP010000005.1:0-189413 GCF_024586525.1 Corynebacterium sp. BF-R-2
CCCCAGCTTCCGGGAACAGATACAGGTGGTGACCATGGATGGGTTCACCGGATATGCCACTGCAGTCGAAGAGCAACTACCACAGGCGGACAAAGTCATGGACCCTTTCCATGTGGTGCATCTAGCAGCCGACAAGCTCACTACATGCCGACAACGACTCCAACGTGAGACCACCGGGCGCCGCGGACGCAAAGAGGACCCACTGTACAAGCACCGGCGCACCCTGTTGACCAGGACGAACTATCTCACCGAGCGGCAAAAGCACCGCTTAGAAATGTTGTGGGCCACCGATGACGACTACGTGGCCCTAGAAGTAACGTGGTTGCTCTACCAAGACATGATCGCAGCGTACGCGCATCCGAAGAAATCGGAAGGCAAAAAGCTCATGGAACGCATCATCCACACCCTGCGAAAGGGGTTACCGAAAGGCTTAGAAGAGCTCGCCCAACTGGGACGCACCCTGTGGCGAAGACGCAAAGATGTGCTCGCCTACTTTAATATCGGTGCCTCCAACGGCCCCGTCGAAGCAATCAACGGCAGACTCGAACACCTACGCGGCATCGCCCTAGGATTCAAAAACCTCAACCACTACATCTTGCGATGCCTAATCCACTCCGGACAACTACAGGACAAAATCAACGCACTCTAAAACCGGAAGGGCCAGTTAACTCCCTTAAGATGTTATCGGCTTTTAGACATTTGGAAAACCGCACAGCAACCTTAAAATCCCATAGAAGAAATAGTTTCATAGTTATCGTCATGTAAACACCCGCAACCTGCAGGTATAGCCCCCGCGCATAACACGCCGTCACCTAAGTGTAATATGTCACACTTTCACACCCGTAACATCAGCCACAGAAATTTAACTCAGCTGGGGGTGTTTTGTACGGGACGGGGTAAGGGGGGACGCCGACAAGCAGGGCATTTTCACTGCACACGACTGGACCAATTCATAAGAAAACCGCCCCAGCTCCGGGACATAGCTTCAGCGCTCGAGCACTGACAGCGCTACATCCAGGAAACGGGGCGGTAAATAAATAAGTAGCACTTATGCGGACCACATGTCCGGACTACTGATCCTCCATAACATCATGGCGAACAATGGTCTGGTCACGGCCAGGCCCCACACCGATGTAGGAGATCCGGCAGCCGGAAAGCTCCTCCAGGCGTAGGACGTAATCCTGGGCCTTCTGCGGGAGCTCCTCGAAGGTCTGGCAGCCGGTGATGTCCTCGTCCCACGCGGGCATGGTCTCAAAGATGGGCTCAGCGTGGTGAAACTCCGACTGGGTCAGCGGCATCTCATCGTAGCGCTTGCCGTCGACGTCGTAAGCCACGCAAATCGGAATCTCACCGATACCGGTCAGCACATCCAGCTTGGTGAGGAAGTAATCCGTGAAACCGTTGACACGGGTGGCGTAGCGGGCCACCACGGAGTCATACCAGCCACATCGACGCTTACGGCCGGTGTTCACGCCGATTTCGCCGCCGGTGGTCTGCAGGTACTCGCCCCACTTATCGAAAAGCTCGGTTGGGAAGGGACCTGCACCCACGCGGGTGGTGTAGGCCTTGATAATGCCCAAAGAGGTCGTGATGCGAGTCGGGCCAATGCCGGAACCGACAGAGGCACCGCCGGCGGTGGGGTTCGAGGAGGTCACGAACGGGTAGGTGCCGTGGTCCACGTCCAGCATGGTGGCCTGGCCACCCTCCATGAGGACGTGCTTACCGTTATCGAGGGCTTGATTGAGCTCCAGCTCAGCTTCAATGACCATGGGGCGAAGACGCTCGCGGTAGCCCAGGAAGTAATCCACGATCTGCTCTGGGTCAATGGCCTTGCGGTTGTACATCTTCACCAGCATCTGGTTCTTGATGTCGAGGGCGGACTCGACCTTCTGACGCAGAATGGACTCATCAAAGATGTCCTGCACGCGGATGCTGATGCGGGCTACCTTATCCGCATAGGTCGGGCCGATGCCGCGACCGGTGGTGCCGATGGCGCGCTTGCCTAGGAAGCGCTCCTGAACACGATCCAGCGTCTGGTGATAGGGAGCTACGAGGTGCGCGTTGGCGGAAATGCGCAGACGCGAGGCGTTAGCGCCACGGGCCTCCAAGCCATCAATCTCATCAAAGAGAGCCTCAAGGTTAATCACCACGCCGTTGCCAAGCACCGGGGTGGCGTTTTCGGAGAGAATACCGGCCGGAAGGAGCTTAAGCTCATACTTCTCACCGCCGACCACGACGGTGTGGCCGGCGTTATTGCCGCCGTTGGGCTTGACTACATAATCGACCTTACCGCCGAGAATATCGGTGGCCTTGCCCTTGCCTTCGTCGCCCCACTGGGCGCCGACGATGACGATCGCTGCCATTTTTGGTGTCACTTCCTAGTTATTGAAGTCAAATACGCACCTACTTTACCTGCCTTGCTGGTGTGGTGGTGAGTTTGTGACAAGGTCATCAAGAATTAGCGTGCTTGCAGCACGAAGCACGATCCGCAGCAACTTCAGCAAAGATCCGACTAGACGCTTTCGGTATTTGTCTCGTCACCGTCTGAGTCCTCGTTATCGAAATAGATAGTGTCGTTGGTGAACGTCAGCCTCGACTTGTCTGGGGTACTGACGATGATGCTGTCATCAACAACGGCAATTTGAGCCTCGATGTCACCGATGCCAATTCGGTAGAGTCCGTTGCCCTCAATTTTCTTGCCATTGGCTGGGATTTCGTCGTCATACTGGCTGAACTGGGTGCTGTGCTCCAGTGGAAGGAAGGTCACTAAGTTAAATTCCATACCTTCTGGCATTGGGCTCTTACCGCCCTGAACGCCCCAACCCCCGCCATCGCCATGTGCACAGTCGATAGCGTTATTCTCCTCAGCGATTCCGCAGACCATATTCCAGCCATCGGCAACGAGAGTGAAGAGCTCTTCGCCGCGGAGGTCTTCTTCATCCTTAGCCAAGTCCGCAGACTCGGTGGGCTCAGACTTCACGTCAAGGTAGAAGATGTCAGAGTTCACACCGTCAAAAGAGTCATCCATCATAGGTGCTTCGGTGCCTGGACGCTTATAAACTTTGCCTTCAACACCAACAATGTCACCGTCGGTCTCGGACTCATAGGTGTAGCCCTCGCCATCCTCGCTGACCTCGAACGAGGAGGATGTGATGTAAAGAGCATCCTCGCTATAGATTTTGCCATTGACGAAGAAAGCAGGGACTTTAACGGATTCTCCACCGAACTTGCCCTCCAGCACCACGTAGCTGAGGAACTTGCAGGGGTCATACTCGTCCTCACCGACGCTTACGTCCTCAAATTTCTCGGTGGAGCCCTTCACGTAAGCTTCCTTGTTCTCCAACACGTTGCCGAGTACGGTGTCCTCCAGCTTCGTGCCTTCCCCACAGTTGGCGCTTGTGGTGGATGAAGCCGAACTGCTGGAGGATGCGGTACTCGAGGTCGTGGGTGCTTCCGAACTCGACTCTGCCAGGGTCATCGCCGCCGCGGTGGTAAAAGCGGGTTCTTCGGCTTTGTCACCAGAGCCTCCGCCAAAGGTACAGGCGCTCAGCGCCAGACCCGTAGCGGAGAGGAGTGCGAGAGTAGTCATGCGAGCAGACACAGTGAGAAACCTCCAAGGGGTAGATAGGACTCTGTTAGAACTCTTCGATGTAGGAAACCTTGTGGGGTGTGACTGCCAGACTACCCAGCCCTTGTGATGTGCACTACAACATTGGGCAAGGCTCCCCGTTTCTCGGTTGGCGAACTGCCTGTCATTACAGGTTTGTAGATGGGGCTTCTATGATCCTTATATGTTCTGTGCGCTTTTAGACTGCGGCGGCCAGTTCGCAGTCACCGCTTCCGCTCCCATTGCCCACGTTGAAGAGCAAGGACTTAAGGTGCGGCGACTGCCCGTGAGCAAGATCCCGACACGCGCCGAGCTCAAAGAGCTTGATGCGCTAGCAAAGGAGATTCTGCCGGAGGACCCGACTCCAACGCTCGATGAGATTGCCGCGCAGCCGGATGTAAGCCACCTTGGCCAGCCAAGCTCGGCGCCGCAAGCGCGGTTCCTGCGAGAGCCGTTGCGTGTGGTGGTCGTCGGCAGTGACGCGGCACTCAGTGCGGTACTGACCCGTATGATGCGGGCGGACTATTTATGGACTGAGGTGGGCTTCGTGCCAACGGATGAGACATCGACGGCAGCGATGAATTGGGGACTGCCTACGTCCGCTGAGGACGCGCTCTCGTTTGCGTTGAGTGCACCGGTTAAACCTGTACCTCTCATTCGCAATGACGCAGGGCTTGCCGTAGCGGGTTCGGCCACCATTGCGGAGTGGACAGATGAGGAGATTACGGGCGAGATTATCGTTGATGATGACGTGCTGCTGCGCGCAGACCGCGAGAAGAATGTCTTCGGTGCGCGCCTCGTGCCAATGACTGATGCTCCGGGCATCGTGGCGGCGAGGGCGGTATCGAGCTTTGCGGCAGATGCCTCGCCACGACGAGGGGTGTTCGGCCGGCTGCGCAAGCACGTGCAGCCAGGGCAGCTCGACCCAGCCAGCGTAGTCAGAGGAAGGGCGGTGCAGGCAGGGGGGCCGTCGCTAAGCATCAGCGTCGATGGAGTCCGCGCACCGCGCCCAGTCAAGCGCGTGACGTTCTACCGACACCTGCGCGACCTGCAGATAGTGCGGCCTTAATTATCCTGCTAAATAATCCGATCAATCTGGCTCAGTACTGGGGCCACTAATTTGGGAGGCCAGCACGAAATGTCGTTTAAGCTCAATTCTCGAGCCCGAGTTTGAGGGTAAAACGAAAAGAGGATCCGGCCAGCATTACCTTTACGGTACTAGGCTCGAAACCGAATCCTCACCGCATGCGCATTGTGCAATGCGCCTAGGCGGTATGCGGAAGACTTTACCACTCTCGACTGCCGAAGGAACAAGCCCATGCCACTAACGCGAAAAGTTTCTTGGGTATCCGAGGCCAGATTCGCTCCATACCTCGAAGAATGTGGCACACCGGAGGAAGCATGGAAGCTATATGAACTCAACGCACAAATCGCAGCTGCATTGTCTGAAGTCATTCATCACACTGAGGTCTTGCTGCGGAATGCCATGAGCGATTCACTTGCCGAAGCTCACCCTTTTGACTTCGGCTGGAGCCAAGATTCTTTCGATATTTCCGCACTCTCTACGAAGCTAGCCAAGAAATACAAGCGTCCTGTCACAAAGGACGACATCATCGCGCATCTGAACATGGGGTACTGGGCTTCACTACTTTCCACGAAGTCCGATGCCAATGAGGAAATCTGGAGAAAATACCTTCGAAATGCATTTCCGGGCCAAGGTAGCAGGAAAATAGTTGCAACCCTGTTGACAGACCTCAATGTCCTACGAAATCGGTGTGCTCATCAGGACTCACTTCTCAACGTGGACCCAACGGTAGAGCTAAAGAAAATTTTAAGACTTGCCAGTTGGATAGACCAAGATGCAAGACTATGGTTAGAAAACCTCGAACGCGTCACGGAGCTAGCCACGAATCGCACGCCAAAGCTCAATACCGCGATCTTGGGGCACGCGGACGACTCCCTTTTCACCTTCTATCAAAGGGTAGGTGCCGTGGTTCTGGAAGCCTCCACGCCACTTGCACAAGTAGATTACATAGGTTTCTATTTCAGCCAGAAAATCATCGGAATCTTTCCAAGGGTTTTAGACATCGAAATCGCTTCTAACTGGAACAAGAAGACCTCCAACGAGCTTAAGAACTCATCCAACCCCGAGGATATTCGTCTCGGGAAGATTATGAGCTACGCCCTCTCAGATCAATTCGTTAGAAGCTATCCTCCAGAGAAAACCTATAAGGTTTATCACCTTAGTGAACCCGAGCATCCCTCGACCCTCACTACCGCTGGTGGGCAGGAAATCATGCATGAGGAAAGTGGACGCGGCTCAGCTTTTGTGAAGAGGCATCGGTACTTTCAGAGTAGTTCTCTGTTGGCTGCCAAAGTCACATCTGATTTGCCTTCACCGACCAAGTAGTCCGAATGATTTCCGAATTCGCACTGCTAAAGTTGCGGCCCTAGTCATCCTTAATCTTCGTCCTCCAGCACCTCCGGCGGGTAGGCCGGGTGATTCGACGTGGGCACAAGCTGGGCCACAGCGGACTCGCGGGACATGCCGCAAATCATGAGCAAGTCCACAATGATGGAGCGCGTCTGGGCCAAGACCGAGTACGCGGAGAGCACTGGGTTCTCCCCCGCGATATCCATTGAGGAACGCGCAGCGAGCTGGCGTAGGCGGTGAACGATGTCCGGGATGGCATGGGCCTCATCCACGCGGCGCTCACGTGCGGATTGGTGACTGTAGAGGCCGGACAGTTCCATCATGATGTCCGAGAGGGCGTCGATAAGCTCAATCTGCTCAGTAGTGGCTTTGTCACCGTCCTCAGACAGAACAAGCGCGCGACGCGACAGCACACGGGTGCCACGGACAACGTTATCGACGGGCGTGAGGACGCGCTCGAGAGAGCGGACGTTGCGCTGCGAGCCCCACAGGAAGGGCGAAAGGCGGGCGGTTTCGGCACCGCCCTTTGTGGCGCTCAGCATATTGTTGATATCGCCCTGCGTGCCGCGGACAGCATCACGTGCTTCAAGAATGCGATCCGGATCGTCATCTTCCAAGCCTTTGGACACATCGTTGAGGACCGACGACGTGATGCCCAAGACCTTGGACACCTCCGAGCGGCCCGCGCGAAGGGGTGAGGTAGGGATCAACATAATCATCGTCAAACCAATGACCGCGCCGATGATGGCGTCAATAGCGCGGGAAACGCCACCCATTTCTTCCGGGGGAAGGATGGTCGCGATAAGGATGGCGGCAATGACGATCTGATTGGACACCAGCTGCGAGCCGGTGACGAAAGAGCCAATGATGAGCGCCAGCCCGATAATGATGGTCATGTGAATCGGGCCGGTGCCAAGCGCATCCACGAGCAATGTGCCCACGAGAACGCCGATGACGCCACCGATGGCCATGTCCACCGCGCGATTAATGCGATCACTTCCGGAAAGCCCCAAAATGATGATGACGGCCATCGGTGCGAAGAAGGGCTGCTCGTGACCAAAGAAATCATGCGCGACGTAGAAGGCCAAGCCAGCCCCCAGGGTGCTCTGCAGCATGAAGACTAGACGGTTGCGCACACGCGTGAAGCGCGATTTGAGAGACTTGTCCACTAGCCGCAGCTGCTCGCGGGTAGTCCTGCGAACGCGCGTGACGGTACTCGACGTATTCGACGATGACTCTTGCGTTCCCATGGTTCCCGTATTTTACGCGACCTAGATAAAGGAGTGGCATGGGTGAAGAAAGCGGAATGCAAAAAATAAGCACGATAGCCATTCGAACCTCAAGGGTTCGGCAGCTATCGTGCTCAATTCTTGCGAGGGCGTGAGTGTAGGGCGTGCTCCCTCAACGGGATTCTGCCAGGCACCGAGCCCTTAGGCCGTTACTTGGACACGGTCTTGCCCACAGAGTGCAGGTCGGTGCAGGCCTCAACCACGCGGTCAGCCATAGCCTGCTCGGCCTTCTTCATGTAGGAGCGCGGGTCGTAGACCTTCTTGTTGCCCACCTCGCCGTCGATCTTGAAGACGCCATCGTAGTTGGAGAACATGTGGCGAGCGACCGGGTTAGTGAAGGCGTACTGGGTATCGGTGTCAACGTTCATCTTGACCACGCCGTAGCCCAGAGCTTGCTCAATCTTCTCCTTCTCGGAGCCGGAGCCGCCGTGGAAGACGAAGTCGAACGGCTTAGCGCCGTCCTCAAGGCCGAGCTTCTTGATGGCAACCTTCTGGCCCTCATCCAGAACCTCCGGGCGCAGCTTCACGTTGCCCGGCTTGTACACGCCATGGACGTTGCCGAAGGTGGCGGCCAGCAGGTAGCGACCCTTCTCACCGGTGCCCAGGGCATCGATGGTCTTCTCAAAGTCCTCCGGGGAGGTGTAGAGGTTAGCGCCGGCCTTAGCCTGGACACCGTCCTCCTCGCCGCCGACGACACCAATCTCAACCTCAAGGATGATGTTGGCCTTGTTTGCCTTCTCTAGGAGCTCCTGGGCGATTTCCAGGTTCTCATCGATCGGGATAGCGGAACCATCCCACATGTGGGATTGGAAGAGCGGAAGCTCGCCGCGGTCGACGCGCTCCTGGGAGATGGCCATCAGCGGGCGCACGTAGTCATCCAGAACTTCTTTCTGGCAGTGGTCGGTGTGCAGAGCGATGTTGACGCCGTAGTGCTTAGCCGCCTCGTTAGCGAAGGCAGCGAGGGCCTGAGCACCAGCAACCTTGTTCTTCACGGACAGGCCGGAACCGAACTCGGCGCCGCCGGTGGAGAACTGGATGATGCCGTCGGACTCAGCCTCGGCGAAGCCTCGGAGTGCTGCGTTGATGGTTTCGGAGGAGGTGCAGTTGATGGCCGGGAATGCGAAGCCGCCCTTCTTGGCGGTATCAAGCATCTGGTTATAGACCTCAGGGGTTGCGATTGGCATGTAGATCCATCCTTTGGAGTTGCTGTGCAGTAAGCCGTGTTGCTCCATTGTCGAGCGAAACAACACGTTCCAACACCCAAGTATGCCTACTATTGTTGATTTGCGCCGTGAGATGCACTGTGATCTCACTTAAAGGGGGTGGCGCACGCAGATGAATGTACGCCACAGCCAGGTAGTTTTTCGGACCTACTTGGATTCTGACTTGTGCTTCACAATCCGGGTGCAGGCCTCCAGGAGCATCCACCCGGACAACTGAACGGACAAGTCCCGCTCGGCCACGCGGATAATCCCGACCTTCTGTCCCAAGCTCGACGGCCCGAAACCATAGTTGTGGGGCAGCTTGGCATCAGCGGTCCAGTCGGAGCCGAAAATGGGCAGCCCGTCTACTTCGAGTCGGTGCTCCCACACGGACTCCGCGGAGCACATGACTAGGCGAGCAGCCAGCTTCTTCGTCGCACGGTTGGCAGGTGAATCACCGGGCAGGCGCACGGCAACATCAGCGAGATAGCGCGCGAGGATGCCCTTGAAAAGCCCACCGTCGCCATCGCCAGTATTCCAATCGATGACACCAGTGTGGGTGGCCATACCCGTGGCCACCGCCTGTACGAGGCTGCGGATACGGGTGGTGTAGTCCATCATGTCTTTGGCCAGCTCCGCCTCGTGGATGGTGTCGATGGTCTCCAGGGAGGTCAGCCCAGACTTCTTGCGCAAGGCGAGGACGATTTCCAGGCATGCGCCAAGAACCACACCCTGGCAATAAGGGTGGATGGCACGAACGATCTCGCGGCCATCCATGCGCATGCGGATGCCATCCATGACGAAGCCGTCATCATCAATGAGATGGTCATAGATCCAGTCCACGATATGGCGGGCTTCCTCCAAGCGGCCCATGCGGGCCAACATGATGGCGCCGGGGCCATTGGAGGGCACGTTGAGGAAGGTTTCGCCCTCACGCCACGGCAGCACGCCCTCCTGGGCGTCAAGGCCCGCGTGGATATTGCCCTGCAGAGTGCCGAGCTTTTTGTGCGGACGCAGCTTCTTCAGCTCGCCGGCGCGGGCCATAGCCAGGGCCATCCAGGCCTTGTCATCGTAGTAGCGGTTCTTCGTCAACGCGCGCAGGTTTCGCACATGGATGCCACGAATGGTGTTCGCGATGAGTGTGCGGCGCATCTTGGTGTTCTTGCGCAGTGCGGCGTCGACTTGGCAGTCCAAGTAGTGAGCCTGCCACCAGTAGTGCCAATGGACGAAGAGCGATTCCTTGGTGGTGGGCGGCCAGCTCACCACGGCAAGGTTGGTACGCGGCAGGCCCCATACGGCGTGCGCGTGGCGCTCATTGATGGCTGTCTCCGCGAGGTCAGCGCGGTGGGCCCATTTTTCTAACACGTTTGTCTCATCATCCTAGCGTGTGAATGTGTTACCTCTCATGTAAACATAGTGGGCGGGGTCTCACCATGCTTTTGACAAGTCTGCATGCTGGCGGATCCAGGCATGCATGGCAATCCCCGCGGCCACACCCGCGTTGATGGAGCGTGTAGATCCAAATTGGGCGATTGAACAGGTCATGAGTGCGGCGTCTTGGGCTTCGGGGCTGACCCCGGGGCCTTCCTGCCCGAAGAGGAGAAGGCAGCGCTCCGGAAGCTCTGCGGTTTCCAAGGGCACACACCCGGGGGTGTTATCGATGGCCACGACCGTGAGTTCCTGCTCGGCTGCCCACGCCATGAGCTTGCCGACGTCCCCGTGGTGCATCAGATGCTGGTACCTATCGGTCACCATGGCGCCACGGCGGTTCCAGCGACGGCGGCCAACGATGTGCACCGTGTCGACCGCGAAGGCATTCGCCGTGCGAACCACCGTGCCGATATTGGCATCGTTTTCAAAGTTCTCGATAGCGATGTGCAGCGCATGACGGCGGGTGTCGATATCCTCACGGATGGCCTCGCGCGTCCAGTAACGGTAGGCGTCAACGACGTTGCGGCGGTCACCTTCAGCAAGCAGCTCTGGGTCATACTTCTCTGCTTCGGGACCTTCAGGCAGCGGACCCTCCCAGGGGCCGACACCATGGCGACCTTCGTTCCACTCGGTGGGGCCTTTAGCGTCCGTGACATCGGCCGGGTCTGCCTGGTGCGCAGCCTCGCTGGGATTCGCGGCGTCGCCGGGATTAGGCAAGGTCGAGGTCCTCAAGGCCCAGCAGGTAGCGGTACTCCAGTCCCTCGGCGGCAATCGCGGCACCGGCGTCGGTGTTACGATCCACCACGGTGGCCACGCCGACGACCTCAGCACCGGCAGTGCGCAGAGCCTTAACCGCGGTGAGCGGAGAGTTACCAGTGGTGGTGGTGTCCTCAACGACGAGAACCTTCTGGCCCTCCACGTTGAAACCCTCAATCTGGCGTTGCATGCCGTGCTTCTTGGCTTCCTTGCGCACGACGAAAGCATCGATGTCGCGGCCATCTGCATGCATGATGGACAGCGCAACCGGGTCCGCGCCCATGGTCAGGCCGCCGGCAGCGGCAAAGTCCCAATCGGCGGTGAGCTCGCGCAGCAGGGAGCCAATGAGACGCGAAGCCTCATGCTGCAGAGTGGCGCGGCGCAGGTCAACGTAGTAGTCGGCCTCCTTGCCAGAGGACAGCGTGACCTTGCCGTGAACAACGGCCAGCTCCTTTACCAGTTCTGCTAGGCGTTGCTTCTTCTGCTGATCCAGGCTCATCGCGCGCTCCTTTGGTCCGTGGCTGTCTCTAGCCTTTAAAATCCGCCCTGTAGTCTACCCTCTCCCGCACGCGAGGCCCTCACCAGCCGAGGTAGGCAATCAAAGCTGGCCGCCAGTGCCGGCAGCCGCTGCTGGAGATGCGTCTAGTCAAAAATAGAGGAGCCGCCGTCAAGGCGGCGCGGCAGTCGCGCTTGATTGTGTTCGTGGGTGGGGTGTTCGTGACCATCGGCAATAGCATCGACCTCGTCTGCGCCCAAGCTGGTGTGGTCGATGGTGCCGCGAGCTTCACTTGCCGTGCGGCTTGGCATCACCACAGGCTCGGTAGGGCGCTGGATATTAGGGGCACCAAGGGAAGCATCACGGTCCGGGACCGCCGTGGGGCCGGTGGGCTCAGGTTGCGGGGGTTCCGGGATGTCGCGGCTTGGGTCGAGCTCCTCCACACGCAGGACCTGGGTCGCCTCAGAGCGCGGTGGGAGTACCCGGGCGGAATCCGCGAGGAGGGCGAGCGGTTCAAGAAGCTCCTCCCACTCAGAGCTGCGCGCCTGCTTGGTGGTTTGGGCGAGGACCCACTCCCCTTCCATCCACACGGCCGTCACTGCGGCGGGCAGGGTCTGCAGGGCGTGGATCACGCGGTCATCAATAAGCCGTTGGCCCACGCCGGCCTCGGATGCATAGATATCGAAGCCTTCCTCGGTGCACACGTGCACCAAATCCTCGGAGGGGTTGTCCACGGTCTCCCCAACCCGGCGCATATCCACCACGATGTCGGAAGCCGCGCCGGTGCGCATGGCCATGACCGGAATAGCTCCCATGTCAAAGAGCAGTGTTTCATGGCCGCGGACGGTTCCGGCGACGATGTCCCTGGGCTCCTGGCCACGAGCGGCGGCGCCGCGCGTCCATTCATCAGCCAGGTAGGAATCATGCTTGGCATAGTCCCAGCCGCGCTGCTGACCAAAGGCCTTGCGCTCACGGCGAGCGCTACCAGGCACCAAGTGCTTGGCTCGCTCCGCACGCTCAGCAAAGCGGGGTGCCGGGAGTGGCTCTTCAGTGGCGTCGTCGGTGGCCTCCTCAGCCGGATCTGAGTCCGGGGTGACCGGGGCTGGCTCTGGCGCTAGCTCCGGTTCCGCCTCCAGAGTCGAGACTGGCTCGGGAGCTGCTTCCGGTTCCGGGGTTGGTTCGCACTCGGGCTCTGGCAGAGGTTCCGGCTGGGGCTCTAGCTCGGGCTCGATGGTGGAGTCAGCGGCGTCGACCGTGGGGTGTGTGGTGCGCTGGCGCTGGTCCCACCAGAGCAGCGCTACGCCCGCCGCAAGTGCGGCGATGGCGAGGATTAAGAGTACGAAAGGCATCACTGACCGACTCTAATAGCCCGGCGCGCCCGATCCGTGCTGGCACGCTGGTCACGTGCTGGTTTGGCAGCGCGGAATCGCTGAGGCGAGGGGCCGAGCGGGGCACTGTGGTGGGCGCGGGGCTGAGGGTAGTGCGATTAAACGTGGTCGCGGTCGCCGCGCTCGACGGGGTTCTTCGGGTTCGCAGACCACTGGGACCAGCCGCCCACGAAGTGGCGCAGACCGGTAAAGCCCACGTACTCGAGGAGGGCAATGGCCAGGGAGGAGTGGTTACCGGAGCCGGAATAGATGATGGCTCCGTCGGTGTTCTCCTTGGTCACGCCGTGCTGCCCCAGGATATCGAGGATCTCCTCCGGCGAGCGCCACACGGTCACACCATCCGTGTGGAAGAGGCGCTCCGGCAGGTTCACTGCGCCCGGGATATGGCCGGCCTTAAGGTCGAGGTTCTCGCGGCGGCCGGCGAAGCGGTTGCGCGTGCGGGCGTCGAGAAGCAGGCCCGTATGTTCCTTAACCTCATCGATGGTGACCGTGGGCATGGAGCCTGGCTGAACCGTGATGGTGGAGGTCATGCCGAGGTTGCCCGGGCCGGTCATCGTGGGCAGCCCCTGGGCACGCCAGTTGGACAGGCCGCCGTCAAGGATGCGGACGTTCTGCACGCCCGCCCACCGCAGCGTCCACCAAGCGCGGCCAGCGAAGAGGCCACGGCCCTCGTCGTAGACCACGACTTCGTAATCCTCACGCAAACCCCAGTGGTTAATCCACTCCTGCATCTTTTCCGGCTTCGGGAGGGGGTTGCGTCCCGCCGTGGAGCCGGGCAGGCCCACGAAGGCGGAAGCGGCGTCCGCGTACTGGGCGGTGGGCACGTGGAGGGAGGAGAACTGGTTGAAGGCCTCGCCTTCACCAGGGGCCCAGAGGGAAGAAAGGATAGTTGTCTTGTCGCCGCGGTAAATCTTGTCACGAAGCTCGTGTGGGGAGACCAAAATGCTCATGCCCCTGATGATAAGGGCATGAGCTCAATGGCGCGCGGCGGCGGGTTTAGCGGCGCGCAGCCAGGTCGAGGCGCTCGCCACCATCGGCCACGTCGACGTGCACGGTGTCACCATCCACGATGTCCCCGGCCAGCAACTTCTTCGCCAACTGATCACCGATGGCCTGCTGGATGAGGCGGCGCAGCGGGCGGGCACCGTAAGCAGGGTCATAGCCGCGCTCAGCCAACCACAGCTTGGCGGCATCAGACACCTGAAGCGTCAGGCGGCGACCAGACAAGCGGTCCGTGAGGCCCTTGAGCTGGATGTCCACGATGCCAGAGAGCAGGTCCGCGGTGAGCGGCTCAAACATGACAACATCATCGAGGCGGTTGATGAACTCCGGCTTGAAGTTGCGCTTGACCGCCTCCATGACCTCCTCCTTGGTGCCGCCGGCACCCAGGTTCGAGGTGAGGATGATGACGGTATTGCGGAAGTCCACAGTTCGACCTTGGCCGTCAGTCAGGCGGCCCTCATCAAGGACTTGCAGGAGGACGTCGAAGACATCGGGGTGGGCCTTCTCCACTTCGTCGAAAAGCACCAGCGTGTACGGGCGGCGACGCACCGCCTCCGTGAGCTGACCGCCGGCGTCGTAGCCTACGTATCCCGGAGGGGCACCGACGAGGCGCGCGACGGAGTGCTTCTCACCGAACTCGGACATGTCGATACGGACCATCGCGGACTCATCGTCGAAGAGGAAGTCCGCCAGGGCCTTCGCCAGCTCCGTCTTACCCACACCCGTCGGGCCGAGGAAGAGGAAGGAACCAGTCGGGCGGTTTGGATCCGCCACACCAGCACGGGCGCGGCGCACAGCATCCGAGACCGCAGTTACTGCCTCCTTCTGGCCCACGACGCGGTTGCCCAGGACGGATTCCATGTTGAGCAGCTTCTCAGTCTCTCCCTGCAGCATCTTGCCGGCGGGAATACCGGTCCATGCGGAGACGACCTCCGCGATGGTGTCCGGGGTGACCTCCTCACTCAGCATGGTGTTGCGCTGCGCGGAGGCCTTCTCCTCGGCGGCGGCCAGCTCCTTCTCCAGTGGGGGCATCTTGCCGTAGTTAATCTCAGAGGCGAGGGCTAGGTCGCCATCGCGCTCCGCAATTTCTGCCTGGCGGCGCAGGTCATCGAGCTCTTCCTTGAGATCCTGGACATCATCGATGGCCTTCTTCTCATTGGCCCAGCGGGCCTTAAGCTCACCGAGCTTCTCGCGCTCATCTGCTAGTTCCTGCTGGAGACTGGTCAGACGGTCCTTCGAGGCGGCGTCGGACTCCTTCTTCAGCGCAAGTTCCTCAATTTCGAGGCGGCGGACAATGCGCTCAAGCTCATCGATTTCTTGCGGGGAGGAATCGATTTCCATCCGCAGGCGGGAACCGGCCTCATCAACCAAGTCAATGGCCTTGTCCGGCAGGAAGCGGTTGGTGATGTAGCGGTGCGACAATTCCGCAGCAGAGACCAGGGCGGAGTCCTGGATGCGCACGCCGTGGTGCACCTCGTAGCGCTCCTTGAGGCCACGGAGGATACCGATGGTGTCCTCAACGGAAGGCTCGGCGGCATAGACCTGCTGAAAGCGGCGCTCCAGAGCGGCGTCCTTCTCGATGTATTTGCGGTATTCATCCAGCGTAGTGGCACCGACGAGGCGGAGTTCACCGCGGGCCAGCATAGGCTTAATCATGTTGCCGGCGTCCATCGAGCCATCGCCGGAGGCACCGGCACCAACGATGGTGTGCAGCTCATCGATGAAGGTGATGATCTGGCCCTCGGAGGCCTTGATCTCATCGAGAACAGCCTTGAGGCGCTCCTCAAACTCACCGCGGTACTTCGCGCCCGCAACCATAGAGCCCAGGTCCAGGCTCAGCAGGGTCTTGCCCTTGAGGGACTCCGGCACGTCACCGGCCACGATACGGCGCGCGAGGCCCTCCACAATGGCGGTCTTACCCACACCCGGCTCACCGATGAGGACCGGGTTGTTCTTCGTGCGGCGGCTGAGCACCTGCACCACGCGGCGGATTTCCTGATCACGGCCAATAACCGGGTCAATCTTGCCCTCACGGGCACGGGCGGTCAGGTCGGTCGCGTACTTCTCAAGGGCTTGGAACTGATCCTCGGGGTTTTCCGAGGTCACCTTCGCAGCACCACGCACGGAGGGGAAAGCACCTTTCAGCGCATCATAGGTAGCGCCGCGAGAGGTCAGAAGCTCCGCAGCATCCGACTGCGAACCCGCAATGGCGGCTAGGAGAACCTCGGTGGAGACGTACTCATCACCGAGCTCCCCGGCCAGCTCCTGGGCGCGGGTTAAGACGTTGAGTGCGTCGCGGTTAAAGTTTGGGTTCGCCATGTTGGCGCCCTCTGCCTTGGGCAGGGCATCAACGAGCTGGCGGGCCTCCTTCAGGACGGTCTCCGGATCCACGCCGGTGGCCTTGAGCACCGGGGCGGCAATGCCATCCTTCTGCTCGAGGATTGCTGCTAAAAGGTGTGCCGGACGGATATCCGGGTTGCCGTTGGTGGAGGCTACCTGCAGCGCCTGCTGCAGCGCCTCCTGCGTCTTAGTGGTGGGGTTGAACGAACTCATGATTAGTTTTCTCCTTGTGTTTCTCAGTCCTTCCCCTCCCCTTCCCACAACTCGTACGATGGTGGCCCGTGCAGTGTCGACCCGTGCGGTATGGGGAGGAAAAGGAAGCTTCACCGACTATAACGCCAAAGAACTTGAGTCTGTTCCACTCAAGTAGATCTTTTTTGGAAAACTTTTCAGCGCCTGGTTGATACTAGTGCGCTCAACTTTCTTAGATGCCGCCGGTGGAGGCAGGATGGACATAAAAAATCCGCGTGCCACAGGCACGCGGACATCAGAGTTACGGGGCGTTTAGCTGCGCAGGCTGTACGCAAAGGAAGCGAAGACGATACCCACCACGGCGTAGTAGATGGACCACTTCTCTTCAATATCGATAGTGCGAAACTCGCCCACAGAAGCTAGGTGGCACATGCCATCAGCACCAGCCCACAGGGTGAAGTTCTTGATATAGACCAAGCGATCTTCCGGCTCGTGGCCGGCCTCCCGCAGCGCTTCACGCGTGAAGCGCATGAGCAGAGCAAAGGACTCGCCCATCTGGGTTTGCTCCTCACCATCCTCACTGAGCGGGACAACGGAGCCAGACGCCGCTGCAATACATGCGCTGTAGCGTTCCGGTTCCGAAATCGCGTACGCAAAGTACGCCACCGCAATGCACAGAAGCTTCTCGCGCGCAGGAGCGTCCTCCGGGAGCTGGTCAAGGAGATACAGAATTCGACTCTCAAGCTCACGGTCCGTTTCCTGCTCGACGCGCTCACGCAGAACAAAGTCATTATCTGCAAGGGAGGCCACGAAAACATCGGACACGTTAAAGTACTCAGCAACGTTCTCAATGGTCACAGCGTGCATGCCATTCTTGCCGGCTAGCTGAATAGCGCGTTCCATGATGGCAACGCGAGACTCGTCAGCAGGTAGCGCAGTGAGATCCTCAATGGCAGAAATATCCGGAATATTATCGCGGCCTGAATCATACTGACGCAGGCGCTCACGGTACACCTCCATAGGTGCCCTCATATCCGGCGTCTCGCAGGTTTCCGCAGCTTGAAAGAGGGTGCCGATAAGCGCCTTGCTCACTTCACGCAGGTTGAAACGACGGACTACCGAATGCTGATGGCGCAGAACTCCGAGCACACTGAGGTGGGCCATGCCATGGACAGTGGCCCAGCTGGCTACGCTCAACTTTGCCAACGTCGGCGGACACACATCCGGTCCCACCTCTAGCCCCGCATGCTCGGCGATAGCCACCATGTTCTCGTAGACAAGATCGAGCGCCATATTGTTGGATGGCTTTCCCTCACAGATGGTCCGCCATTCATCCTCCAAAACGCAGGCTTTTTGCTCGAAGAGGTAGCGGAATAGTTCCGGCTCACGCTCGGCATATTCGTAGTACGCCTCAGTAAACGTGGTGAGCTTGGTGAAAAGATCGGCGTAGCCAGGATTAGTTTCAAGGGTTTCCTTGAGAAACGACACCTTGCGCTGGGACAAGTACTCGCAGATAGCGGAAACAATCTCGGCACGATCGGAAAATACAGCAGTAACATCAGAGGGCTGTAGACCGGCATATTTGGCCACCGACTCCACTGTGACAGCGTCATCACCATGAGCAGCAGCAACATGGACCGCCGCCTCGAGGATGGCCTCACGAGGCGAATCCGCAAATAGATACTTCATGCATTTTCCTAAGCTTGAGCCCGATGGGTAAGAGAAGGGATAGGACTAGGTTAACAGCTTCTCAGATTTTAGCCCGAATAATATATAAACAGCAATGTGCAGGCGACAGTTAGTTTCAACATCACACTGCCGCGAGACAGTGACGCCACCACAACATCCTACCCCAAGTCTTCACACCATAAACATCCCCGGAAAAATATAATAACTTCAGCTTTTTCCTCGTCAGAGTTTCGCAGATTCGCCTTTCTACGATCGCATGCACTTAGTTGGCAATACCGCTTCGAAGTCCGCAATCCACCTTAAAAATGTTTAGACAATAAAAGCCCCGGCCGCAGCCGGGGCTAGAATAGCGCGAGATTACTTGCGTTCGCCGACGTGTCCGATGCCCTCCTTGAAGATGGTGCCACGCGGCGGCATCATGCCAGTGAACTTGAACACGAGGTAGATGACCACCGCAACGCCCAAGGAGATCCAACCGAAGCCTGCGGTGAAGCCATACATGACGGCCATCGGGGCGAGGATGGTCCAGGAGATCTCAAAGGGTCCGAAGCCGATGTAGGCCATGCCATACTCCGAAAGAGTGCCGGACTTCAGCTTCGGGTCCACGATCTTGAGGATGGCGATACCGGTGGCCACGGTAGCGGTGGCCCAGCCCCAACCAAAGATGCCGCGCTCGATCCAGCGCTCGCCGAAGAACTCCGCCGGGAACCAGATAAGGAAGAACGCGCAGTAGATGGTGCCCAGAACGAAGAGCAGGAGGAGTGCCTGCCAGTAGGCCGCGACAGCTGCCGGCACGATGGCCGCCACGCCGAAGGCGATGAGGTAGTCGGTAGCAGCGCCGGACACGGAGCTCACGGTGTCCTTGTCCAAGTAGTCCTTGGCGCCCACCATGTTCATGATGGCGCGGAAGATAAGGCCCACGACCATGGACATGGCAAACAGTGGGATAGAGACGTTCTCCCAAAGGGACGCGATGCCTTGGTTGATGCCGTAGGCGGTCATGACAGTCAGCGCAATGAAGCCGACGTGGAGGGTGATGGGCTCAATGGCGGAGGGGTTGGTTGTCGCACGGCCCACGGACGGGCGGTCCTCAAGGCGGGAGATGTATCCGCGGCGCAGTTCCTCCGGAAGCTCCTTCGGCACATGCGACACCTTGCCTTTGCGGATTCCCCAGTTACCAGCCACAATGCCGCCGACAATGGCGGCCAGCGTGCCCACCGTTGCGGACGTAAAGCCCAGGGAGGAAGCGGCATCTGCGCCCACGCCCTCCAGGGCGCCGCCCACGGCTGCTGCGGTACCGAAGCCACCGGTGAAGCCCACGGGCAGCATCATGCCAAACCAGTCCGGGGTATCGAAGGTGGGCTTGAACAGGAGCAGGCCCAGCACAATAAACAAGCCCCACTGGCCAGTGAACATCATGGTGGAATAACCCCACATGTTGCGAGCACCCTTGCCCATGTTGCCGCCCATCTCCATGGAGTAGGCCATAGACGCAAAGACCACCGCGATAAGCAGGGACGTGTAGCTGCCGAGATTATCGGACAGGCCTACCCAGCCCAGGACGTTGGGGCCAAGGATGAGGCCGAGGAGTCCCGCGGTGATGGGGGCAGGCAGGAGCAGATCCTGGAATACGAACTTGATCTTGTGGCGCAGTACGTTGCCGATGACCATGAGCAACGAGATCCAGCCGACATCGACCATGATCGTATACGCAGAGAATTCTTCCATGCGAAATCTTCCTTCCGTGCCGCTCATGGCGGCGTCATAGAGATAAGAGTCACCCTCTTCCGGGAAATGAACCGTAGATTACACTACAACCACATGCCTGCTATGCCACCCCTGCTTATAATCCGTGGGTAATTGATGGCTACCCCCGGCGACTATGATGGGCGGGCATGAGGGAACTGGGTGAGCATCTGCGCAATCACGCCGAGGAGTACCGCGACGCAGTACACGGTCACTTTTTCGCCACCGTGGCGCAGGCCCGCCAGATTTTTGCTCTCTCTATGAAAGACACCCATCCCTCGATGGCGCCGGCCTTGGCGTGGGTGTTGGAGAACCTCGAGGAGGGCAGGATTCCCCCCGATGTGGCCGAACGCCTAGGACGCTTGGGCCGCGAGCACCGCCGGCATGGTTTCCCACCGGAGATCTATCCCCAGTTTGAGGCTTCGCTTATCCACGGCCTCAGCGTGCTGGGGCTCACGCCGCATCAGTACAGCGTGGCCACGCGCACCATTTCTCGTATCTGTTCGCTCATGCAGGAGGCCGCCGCGCTTGCCGACGTCTCCGGTGTTGCTCCTGCCCATAGCGCCCAAGTCGTGGCCGTCGAGAAGCCGAATCGGCGCACGGCCGTAGTGCGGCTCGAGTCAGGTGTGCCAGTGGAGTACCGCGCGGGACAGTCTGTGCCAGTCACGTCGCAGCTCACCCCAGGCACGTGGCGCCTGCTCACCCCTGCCGCTCCGGCCGATCCCTCAGGCCAGCTGATTTTCCACGTGGCCCTGGCGGGTGAGGCCTCATCCATGTTGGCGAAGGCCCAACCGGGCGATTGGTGGACGCTCGGCGCCCCTACGGGTGATCCGGTGCGTCTCGGCCCCTCCACGACCCTCATCGCCTTCGGCACTGGGTGGGCCGGTGCGCGCGCCTTGCTTCTCGACGCCCTCCCCGACCTCCCCTCGGGCCTGCGCGTGGTCGTCGTCGCACCTACCCCGGGCAAGCACTATGACACAGAGTTTCGGGCGAACCTGCAAGCGTTGGTGCCCTCCCTAAAGATTCAGCACATTGTTCGCGATGCGACCGATCCGTGGCTGCTTGGCGCAACCGCTCCGGCAGCGGGTTTCTCCCCCATCGTCGCTGCAGAGCCCATGGACCCGGTCCTAGCCCACGGCACCAACCGCCGCTTCGTGCTCATCGGCGCAGCTGACCGCGTCGAAGTGGCCCAGGCCGCGCTACTCAAGGGCGGGGTAAAGCCGGAATCCATCATCACGGAAGGCTGGCAGCGCGGTAGTGAATGGACGGCGTCGGCAGCCGAGCTCGATGGCTGGGGCGGTGATTGGGAGGCCTGGGCGGCGTGGAAGAAATCCCAGTGGGCCTAAGCGCTCAAAGCGCCTAAGCGCTCAAAGCGCCTAAGCGCTCGAAGCGCTTAGGCGTCGAGCACTGGGAGGGATTCCCGCACCGAGGCCACGGTGTCCGGGTCAACCTCGCCGTAGAGGATTTCAGGCTCATAACCGGCTTCGGCCACGCGGGTGCCGTCGGGGGCCACGAGCACCGAGTGCCCGATACCGGTCGGCCCTGAGTCTTCCCCGGCCTTCGCCTCCCCGCCGGGGCGCGCCTGGCCCGCAGCAAGAATATAGCTGGTGGAATCCAATGCGCGAGCAGCGGTGAGCAGACGCCACTGGTCTAGCTTGCCCTCACCATCCGCCCAGCTCGTGGGCACCACGATGAGTTGCGCACCCTGACGGGCCAGCTCCTTGAACTGCTCGGGGAAGCGAATGTCATAGCAGATAGCAACCCCCACGGTGAGGTCACCGACCGCAAACGTCACGAGGGAATCGCCCGCCCGGACGGTATCGGATTCGCGGTAGTTGAAAGCGTCGTACGTGTGGACCTTTTCGTAGCCTTCGAGCACACCTGGGCCCACAATGAGCGCCACGTTGCTCACGCGGTTGATGGTCTTGTCACCACGCTCGACAGTATCGGCGGGAGCAAACATGCCCAGCACCACATACACACCGAGTTCCTCTGCCAGTGCGCGCACCTTGCTAGCAAACTGTCCGTCCACCCCTTCCGCGTGGGTATCGAGGCGCCCGGAGTCGAAGCTCTGGGAGGTTGCCTCCGGCAAGACGATGAGCTGGGCGCCATTCTCGGCCGCCTCTTGGATTTTCCCCAGCGCTACGCCCAGGTTCTCCTCCACGTCTCCGGTGCTGGTGAACTGTACTGCTGCTACCTTCATGCGGCCCACGGTAGACGAGCCCGGACTAGTTATCCACAGATTTCTTCATTTTCGCCGCGGGCCCCTTTACGCCGGCCGCCGTATCCCGCACTCTTGGCGGCATGAACCATCTCGACATTCACCCGACCGCCCTCACCCAGATCCGCAACCTCTATGACCACCGCCCGCCACCCGGCCCCACAGCTTTAGATGCCCCGCCCCGCACCGCTGCGGCCCTTGCGCGTTTAGCTTCCCAATGGGAATCCTCTCGCCGCTCCAGCGACACCGCGCGCATGGCCCACTTAGAGGACCTTGAGCGTTTCGTGGTGACGGCCAACGATATCGATTCCGAGCTGTCCGCCCGTTTGGAAGGTTTCCGATGAGCACCGCGCAGACCCTCTATGCCACCTCGTCTGAACTCTCCGCTTTATCCCGTGAGCTGGATAATTATATCGATGAGTCCCACCATCATTGGGTGGCTCTAGCTATCTCTGGCGCCGCTGGCGATGCTGCCCGCTCCGCTCTTCGCCGCGGCACGGATAGCCTTCTCAGCCCCGCCCGGCAGATGCGTATGGCCGCCCACATTGTTGCGCTTTACGCTCCCCTCCACGAGAAGATTGAGAGCCTCCAGGCTCGCCTCAGTGCCTCCCCTCTCGCCCATCCACGCAGCGTTCTCATGGGTCACCTCGATACGCTTGCCGACGCCCTCGATTGGGCCTGCGCCCGCCAACTCCACGCCCTGTGCACACCAGAGATGTCCGCTCCCCCAACCCGCCTCGACGATTATGCTGATCTCTCCTTTGCCGAGCTCCATCAGGTGCAACTCACCCTCGCCAGCGACGAGGTCCGCATGCTCGCCGCCGCGAATCCAGATATGACCATTCTGGAAACCAGTCCCGGGCGCCTCGTGGCTCTTATCGACCCCTCCGGACTAGCCACTCAGCCCGCGCAGGTGTTAAACGTCAGCACCTTCGTGGGCGGTGTAGGTTCCTCCGATCCCGCAGGTTGGCCAACCTCGCTTGAGCGTGCCCGCTCCATTGCCCATGCCACCGCTGGGCCCACGGTAGCGTGGCTCGGTTATTCCGCCCCTTCCTCCTTGTCGCGCGCCGTGCACGAGGAGCCGGCCCGGCGCGGGGCGGCGGAGCTCACTCGCTTTCAACGTGCACTCCGCGCTCGCTTCCCTCGGGCGCAGCACATGCTGATCGGTTATTCCTATGGCTCGGTCGTCGTGGGCAAGGCCGCCCACGAGGAGAAGGTTGCTGATGACATCGTGCTCGTCGGCAGCCCTGGCGCTTCCACCACGAGCGCGGACCAGCTCCACGGCCGTGTGTGGAGTGCCACCAATGCCGATGATCCCATTGCTCTGACCACCGGTCCCCTCGGCGGCATCCACGGCCCTAGTCCGTCTTCCCCTCATTTCGGCGCCGCTCCCCTCCCCGGCGCGAATGGCCTGCCGGGCGACCACGGCAGCTACTGGAACGACCCTGCATTTCTGCGGGGTCTAGGCTCTATTGCTCAGCGCCGTTAGGACTTACCTAGCCGCTGCGCAGTGCGTTTTAGAATAGGCCGGCGTGCTCCTCTGAGTACGACACGAGCATATTCTTGGTCTCCTGATAGTGCCCCAGCATCATGAGGTGGTTCTCGCGGCCGATGCCGGACTCCTTGTAGCCGCCGAAGGCACTGTGAGCGGGGTACACGTGGTAGTGGTTAATCCACACGCGGCCGGCCTGAATTTCGCGGCCAGCACGGTAGCAGGTGTTTTGGTGGCGCGACCACACACCGGCACCGAGGCCGAAGTTGGTGTCGTTCGCAATCTGGATAGCTTCCTCGAAGTCCTTGAACGTGGCCACGGAGAGCACTGGGCCAAAGATCTCCTCGCGGAAGATACGCATATCGTTGGTGCCCTTAAACACGGTGGGCTCGATGTAGTAGCCGTTCTCCAGGCCCTCCACCTTGTTCACGTGGCCGCCGACGAGGGTTTCCGCACCTTCCTTCGGGCCCACCTCGAGGTACTCGGTGATTTTATCCATCTGCTCCTGCGAGGCCTGGGCACCCATCATGGTCTCGGTATCG
Organism: Corynebacterium sp. BF-R-2; assembly: GCF_024586525.1. Classification (NCBI taxonomy): domain Bacteria; kingdom Bacillati; phylum Actinomycetota; class Actinomycetes; order Mycobacteriales; family Corynebacteriaceae; genus Corynebacterium; species Corynebacterium sp. BF-R-2. The sequence goes on from NZ_JAMFTP010000005.1 coordinate 23,828, forward strand.
AGCGGATGCCCAATCTTGATCTTCTTTACGCGCTCCACGGCCAGCTCAAGGAACTTGTCCGCGATGTCCTCATGGATAAGCGCACGCGACGGGCAAGTGCAGACCTCGCCCTGGTTGAGGGCGAACATAACAAAGCCTTCGACGCACTTCTCTAGGTAGTCATCGTCCTTGTCCATGATGTCGGCGAAGAAGATGGACGGCGACTTTCCGCCCAGCTCCAGGGTGACCGGAATGACCTTGTCAGCAGCGGTCTTGTTGATGATCTTGCCCACCGGGGTGGAGCCGGTAAAGGCAATCTTGGCAATGCGGTCAGAACCGGACAATGCCGCACCGGCTTCTTCGCCAACACCATTAACGATGTTGAGCACGCCCTTGGGCAGGAGGTCCTCGATAATCTCAATGAGCAGCAGGATGGATGCGGGAGTCTGCTCGGCCGGCTTCATCACGATGGTGTTGCCGGCAGCTAGGGCCGGGGCAATCTTCCATGCGGCCATGAGCAAAGGGAAGTTCCACGGAATGATCTGGCCCACCACGCCCAGTGGCTCGTGGAAGTGATACGCCACGGTGTCTTGGTCGATTTGGGAAAGTCGGCCCTCTTGGGCGCGAATAGCACCAGCGAAATAGCGGAAGTGGTCCACGGCTAGTGGAATGTCAGCGGCGAGGGTCTCACGCACAGCCTTGCCGTTCTCCCAGGTCTCCGCAACAGCAATCTTCTCCAGGTTCTCCTCGATACGGTCTGCAATGCGGTGCAATAGCAGAGCACGTTCTGCCGGGGTGGTCTTGCCGAAGGTCTCGAAGGCCTTCTCGGCGGCATCGATAGCTAGGTTAATATCTGCTTCCTTGCCGCGGGCTACCTGGCAGAAGACCTCACCGGTCACCGGAGTGATGTTGTCCATGTACTCGCCATCGACGGGCGCAACCCACTCGCCGCCGATGTAGTTGTCATAGCGCTCGCGGAAGGAGACGATGGCATTGTCAGTTCCGGGGTTTGCATACAAAGTCATGCGCGTAGTGCCTTTCTTGTAGGTTCTTGGCCAACACGGAGGCCACCCGCACAAAATTCATAGACAGTGACGGGCAACACACCATTGAATGCGAGTGTAGCGATATATTTTGTCAAACTCACGTTTTTCTACAAGAAAGCTTTTGGTTGGTATTGGGAAGTTGCCAAGAAGTTGGCCTAGAAAAAGGGCCCTAACTGACGGGGATCTAGGCCCCAGAGCAATTTTGGGCAGGATCTGCGTCAGTTAGGGCCCCTGGGAGCGCGGCAGGCACGTAGGCCGGGCTCAAGCGGGCGGCCGGGCAGGGCCGGCCGAGACCGGGAAAGACTGAAAACGGAAGAACCCCCTCCATCAAGGAGGGGGTGAAGGCGCCTAGCTGCGGCGGCCGCGGCGCGGCTTCCACATCACCACGGAGGTGGAGCGCGGCACGTGCACGAGCTCGCCACGGGAGGGCCGGGATTGACTGCGCAGGCGCTCAACTTCAGCTTGCAGCTCGTCCCGTTCGGCGGCGAGCCGGTCTCGCTCGGCGGTGAGCTCAATGATGGATTTGATACCGGCCAGGTTCACGCCATCATCCTGCGAGAGGGCCTGAATCTTGCGCAGTAGCTCAATGTCGCTTTCGGAGTAGCGGCGGCCACCACCAGAGGTGCGGGCTGGGGACACCAGCCCCATGCGGTCATAGGTGCGCAGAGTCTGGGCATGCATGCCGGAGAGCTCAGCGGCGACGGAGATGACGTACATGGCCTTGGGCTTTGCGGTATCGCTTCTGCCTGATGCGTCCTTGTTCATCACACACCTCCCTCTAGCGCTTTACCGGGTTTCCGGCCCAACCCTTGCGCGGGTCAAAGCCGGAATCCTTCTCCGCCTGCGCATAGCTGCGCAGCGCCGAAGAGGCAGCGGCATCCAGATTGGTGGGCACAGCGACCTGGACACTCACCATAAGGTCACCAGCCTTACCGGAGCGCTTCGGCACACCGCGGCCCTTGACACGCAAGGTACGGCCGTCGGGGGTACCGGCAGGCACTTTGACGCGCACTGGTGAATCGAGGGTGGGCACCGTAATGGTGTCTCCCAAGGCCAGCTCCGCGAAGGAGACCGGGACGGTCACGTGCAGGTCATCGCCCTCACGGGTGAAGACCTCATCCGGCTTGACGGTCACGGCAACGAAGAGGTCACCAGACGGCGTGCCGTTTGGACCAGCCTCGCCTTGGCCGGCGAGGCGCACCTTCTGGCCATCAATAACGCCGGCGGGGATGCGCACCGTGATGGAGCGGGTTCGGTGCACCGTTCCGGAACCGGAGCAATCCGGGCACGGATCCTCAGCGCGCTGGCCGGTGCCGCCGCAATCGGTACACGGCGCGGACAGTCCGAAGGTGCCGCGTTGTTCAGAGGTGAAGCCGGTGCCATCGCAGGTCTTACACGTCGACAGCTTCCCGGTCTTCGAGCCCGAACCGTGGCAGGTGGTGCACGGCGCCTCGCCGCTGAGCTGCAGCGGGATCGTGGTGCCTTTGGCTGCCTCGCGGAAGGAGAGGGTTATTTGCGTTTCGACGTCGGCCCCCCGCGACGGCCGAGCTGTGTGGCCAGCACTACCGCCGCGGTTGAAAACGCCACCGAAGATATCCCCAAAACCGCCGCCTTGAGACGCTCCTCGAGGGGATCCTCCGAAGATGTCGGAGAGGTCGAATTCTTGCGCACCCGGTCCACCCATGTTCGGGGATCGAAACCCGCCGGGAAATCCGGCGCCTCCTCTCCGCCCAAAGCCACCGCCGCGCATCATGGCCTTGAACTGGTCGTAGTCCTTGCGGTCGGAAGCATCTGACAGCACGTCGTACGCCTCAGCCACCTGCTTGAACTTCTCCGCCGCCTCCGGGTTGTCCGGGTTGGCGTCGGGGTGATTCTCGCGGGCGAGCTTGCGGTAAGCATGCTTAATCTCGTCGGCGGTAGCGGACGAGGAGACCCCCAGATCCGCGTAGTAATCCTTGTCTGCCCATTCTGGCTTAGCATTCACTGGGCATCTCCTCCTTTCAGGAGATCTAAAAAGCTATTTCTAAAAAGTTGTATCTCAAAGGTTCTATCTAAAAGAAGAGTGGCGCCAAGGAAGAAACACCCTGACGCCACCATCTGCCGTTATTCTGCGCTATCCGGGCTGTCCGGAGCAGCGGCAGACTCTGCCTGGCCGGCTGGGTCGGCGATAATCACCATGGCGGTGCGCACAACGCGCTCGCCTACCTTGTAGCCGCGGCGCAGCACGGTACCCACTGCCTGCTCATCACCAGTGGAGAGGTCCTGGACGGCCTCGTGCACTTCGGGGTCGAAGGCCTCGCCTTCCTCACCGAAGGCAACCATCTGGTTGTTGGTGAGCACGCCGTTGAGCTTGTCCGCGATGGCCTTGAGCGGTCCCTCGTTGAGGTCGCCGTGCTGGCGTGCGAGTTCCAGGTCATCAAGGATAGGCAGGAAATCTGCCAGGACCTTGGCCTTAGAAGTCTCAATCACGGCCTGTCGGTCGCGCTCGGTACGACGGCGGTAGTTGGTGTACTCCGCGTTGAGGCGCTGAAGGTCCTCGGTGCGCTCAGCCAGCTGAGCCTCCAGGGAGTTCTCTGCAGCGTCGGCAGCCGGGTCGGCCGCTTCTTCCTCGGCGATGTCGCGTGCGGCATCATCCACGGCGGCCTCAGCCTCAGCGGTGTCTGCGGTCGCGGCGTCAGCCTGGGCCTCAGCAGCCTCGTCAGCAGCACCATCGGCAGCAGCGGCCTCGGCGGCGGCAGCCTCCGCGGCGTCGGCGGAGGTTGCCTCAGGGTCGGTGTTGGCCGGGTTGCCCGGGTCCTGAGGGGAGGTCATGGTTTACTTCTCCTTGTTCTCGTCGTCCTCGTCGACAACCTCGGCGTCGACGACGTTCGGGTCACCCGCAGCGTCACCAGCAGCAGCGCCCTCAGCGCCTGCCTCAGCAGCCTGGGCCTCGTACAGGACCTTGCCCAGCTCCTGGGACTCGGTGCCGAGCTTCTCGACGGCCGACTTAATCGCCTCAATGTCATCGCCCTTGAGGGCCTCGTCGACGGCGTCAGCAGCCTCGGTCACGCGGGTCTTGAGGTCCTCCGGCAGCTTGTCGGAGTTCTCATCCATGAACTTGCGGGTCTGGTAGGAGGTGGACTCTGCCTGGTTGCGGGTCTCCTGCTCCTCGCGGCGCTTCTTGTCTTCCTCAGCGTGTGCCTCGGCGTCCTTGACCATGCGGTCGATCTCTTCCTGGGACAGGCCGGAACCATCCTGAATCTTGATGGTGTTTTCCTTACCGGTGGCCTTGTCCTTGGCGGTCACGTGAACGATACCGTTGGCGTCGATGTCGAAGGTGACCTCAATCTGCGGGATACCGCGCGGTGCCGGGGCAATGCCACCAAGCTCGAAGGAGCCGAGCAGCTTGTTGGCGGAAGCCATCTCGCGCTCACCCTGGAAGACCTGAATCTGCACGGACGGCTGGTTGTCATCAGCGGTGGTGAAGGTCTCAGACTTCTTGGTCGGGATGGTGGTGTTGCGCTCGATGAGCTTGGTCATCACGCCACCCTTGGTCTCGATGCCGAGGGAGAGGGGGGTGACGTCGAGAAGCAGCACGTCCTTAACCTCACCGCGCAGGACACCTGCCTGCAGGGCAGCGCCCACAGCCACGACCTCATCCGGGTTCACGCCCTTGTTCGGCTCCTTGCCGGTGAGTTCCTTCACCAGGTCGGACACGGCCGGCATACGGGTGGAACCACCGACGAGGACCACGTGGTCAACCTCGGACAAGGACAGGCCAGCATCCTTGATGACCTGGTTGAACGGAGCCTTGGTGCGGTCCAGCAGATCCTGGGTGATCTTCTGGAACTCGGTGCGGGACAGGGTCTCATCCAGGAACAGCGGGTTCTTGTCAGAGTCAACCGTGATGTACGGCAGGTTGATGTTGGCGGACTGGGAGGAGGACAGCTCAATCTTGGCCTTCTCCGCAGCCTCACGCAGACGCTGCACGGCGCGCTTATCCTTGGTCAGGTCAACACCCTGGGAAGCCTTGAACTTATCGACGAGCCAATCGACGATGCGCTGGTCCCAGTCGTCACCACCGAGCTGGTTGTCACCGGCGGTAGCCATGACCTCGACCACGCCGTCACCGATCTCCAGCAGGGAGACGTCGAAGGTGCCGCCACCGAGGTCGAAGACCAGGATGGTCTGCTCCTGCTCGCCCTTCTCCAGGCCGTAGGCCAGAGCAGCGGCAGTCGGCTCGTTCACGATACGCAGGACGTTGAGGCCTGCAATCTGGCCGGCCTCCTTGGTGGCCTGGCGCTGGGAATCCTCGAAGTAAGCCGGGACGGTAATGACGGCGTCGGTCACGTCCTCGCCCAGGTAAGCCTCGGCGTCACGCTTCAGCTTCATGAGTGTGCGGGCGGAAATCTCCTGCGGGGTGTACTTCTTGTCATCGATATCGATGGTCCAGTCGGTACCAATGTGGCGCTTGACGGAGCGAATGGTGCGGTCCACGTTGGTAACCGCCTGGTTCTTGGCGGACTGACCAACGAGGATTTCGCCGTTCTTGGCAAAAGCCACGACGGACGGGGTGGTGCGGGAACCCTCGGAGTTAGCAATAACGGTGGCCTCGCCACCTTCGAGCACGGATACAACCGAGTTGGTGGTACCAAGGTCAATTCCTACTGCGCGTCCCATAATCTTTTCTCCTTGCGTGTTGGGGTTTGTTTTAAGTTGATTGTTCGCGACTCAACTTCTGCCGCGTCCAGTCAGCGACTCTAACAGAAGCAGCACTCAAAGTCATCCAAACCTGAGCGCCGGTCACTCAACCCTTACAACGCCAAGTCCCCAAAAGTTGTTCCCGACGCACTCAAGTTTTTTATCCACGCCCACAACATGGCTGGTCAACCTATGAAAAATCTGCACACGCTTCCTCCCCGAAACCCCGATTTCCGCGCCCGAGACACGGCAGGCAATGCATCCTAACTTTCAGTAGCGCGGTGTCCCTGGGTTAGGTTAGGCTGAACGGACTTTCACGGACTAAGACAAATTGTGAAAGTCAGGTGCAACGACTGTAGGCACTTCTTCACCCTGAGAAGCGCCCGACAGATGCGTGCGCGAGCCTTACCACCTTTTAGGAACGTCTCGCCCCGCCCTCCCGACGCAAGTACCCCGCGCACTTCAACGCCAATCTGCATTAATCCCAGCACAGGTTTGCCTGCAGCGCCCCGTTCGGCTCCTCATAGATATCGAACCAATCGGCAACAGCGCTCAAGGCCGCCACAATGTCTTCGCGCTGCCCATCAACGTTGGGGAAACGGACAATCACATTTGGGAGTTCTTGGTCCCCAAGTCCCAGCAATTGCATACCGAAACGAGTATCCAGAGCATCAAACACATGTCCCAGGGCGCCCAGTGGAAGAACATTTGCACAGGCTGTACAGGACATAGCCATCGCCGCCTGCCCCACTGATGCTTCCACTACCGCAAATTGAGAATTGGCAATTTCCTCTTCCCAAATGTCCCCCGAATCAGTCCAGACAGACGGCTCATCAACCTCAGCCTCAGCGCGCACCGAGAGGTCAGGATTCAAGCCAAACGCTGCGAGCGCCTCATACTCGCGCCCGATGAATTCCTTGTACTCCTTCAATCCACCGACCAGAGCAAGGTCCTCTTCTTCGACATCATCGGGATCAATACTCTCGTTCCACATTGCCCACAGGGCACCGTGCAATCCTTGCTCATGCAACTCATCAAGCACTGAATACTCAGGCAATCCCGAATCAAATGTATAGATGGTGTGGCCCCCATGTGCCAGCTCTCCAATCGGATCCGGGAGCCCAAACTGTTTCCAGTCAATAGACATAATGCTTCTCCATTCTCAGAGTCCTATAAAGTCGAGGCGTCCTACTTCGCCACGTCCACGTTGTTACGCCAAGTCAAGACTGCGGCCATCAAGGTGACGGCTCATCAATTTCTGCGCAATCTGTAAACTTTCCAAGAGTTCATTCGTCGCGCGATACATCGCCACCGCCAGTTGCGTTTCATCCCAACCTTCGGTGATATCGAGACTACGCGCAATCCGAAGCTGGTCACCTTCACAATGAAGTTGACTTGCAGGGGCATACTGGGCAAATCGTTCTTCCACTGGGGCGATGTCCTTATCTTTCAGGCGAGCGGAAATCTCATCCGCCGACGCCACAGAACGCCGCGATAGTTTAGATAGCCAACCTCGCCGTGTCGGCTCCGCGAGCGGGCCCGCTGTCGAAATTCGCAGAGTTTCTATCTCACCGTTGCGTGCTGCGAACTTTTCCCAGGAAAAGGTATAGGCATCATCCAATTCTGCGTGCAGCATGGTCTCATTAATCACGCTGACCGCAGCCCCAGCTCCATCCAAGTATTCGCGCAGCCGCGCTATTGTCACTGGAGATGTTGGTTCATGTGAAATTCCGAACGCTGGAGAGCGGAATTCTTCCGGCAGTTTAACGACGGAATTAATCTCCGCTGTCTCCAGATCGAATACATCTTCCGTCAGAGGAGATATCTCCCACGTAGCCTTGCGGAGTTGTGCAAACCTGTGCTCCCCCACTTCGACGAGCATTCGTACGAAAGAAACCACCTGTTCCCAGGTGCACCCCGACTCGAGACGGAGCATGGCTCGCAGCGCTATCTTAACTCCAGCGGGGGTTTGTTCATCCACGAGGAAAAAGACAGCAAAAGGCAGTTCGCGAAGCTGTTGCGCGACACGATCATAGTCCGCTCGCATAGCTGACTCCGGAAATTGAGTCTCTACGATGTCACCCATAATGATGTCGGTGCCCGGTACGTGCCGAATGTACACCGTCGACAAAGGTGTGGGGATTTGGAAATAGGCACCGCCTTCATCATCAACGGGCACGATCATAAATTTATAGCCCAAATAGCTCAGCGCAGCAATAACCGGGCGCGTAGCTGCAAAAGTATCAATCATGGCAGTCCCCCTAGAATTTTCCACGTGAGATGAGGTCATTTACTTTATCCGTATCGATCTTCCACAGAGCGCGAAACTCTTCGATTGGCATTCGAGGACTTGTGATGGCGTCAAGGCTCGATACCTCAGGTTCCACAGCCGCATATACCAATGTCTTACCGGAATAGAACTCCGGATCATCCCAGCGAATCCCATAACCCTCACGCAGCCACCGCGCAACGTGTGCAGTAGAAAAGAACTCATTGAAACGTTCATGCCCACGATAATCGAACGGAACGCGGGCCAATATCTCATCTAGAAGCTTGGTATAGTAGCTATCCTCTTCTCCGTATCCATTCGTTGGATTTCCATCGCTATCAAAAAATACAAACGCCGGTGCCGACCGTCCCGCGACCTCATAGTGGAACATCCTTTCACGCTGCCCTTTAAACTCCTCGGTTATAGCCGGAGGCTTCATCTCCCTATCCATATCCCGCCACACCGGGGAGTCTAAGCCCTCATACTTTTCCATCCCCCACGCTTCAAAAGTCCACCTGGCAACCGTAAGATCATCGTAATAACCAAATGGAGGTGGATCATATCCTTTATCAACCATTCCCGTAACCGTGACAAAAAGTCTGTCGGCCTTATCGAGTCCAAGGAGGGAGCGGTGCCGCCGCGCACCAGGCCAACCTCCGATTTGAATGCCGACCACACCGTCATCCGGAATACCAACTGATCGACTTCTACGAATATCCAAATCGGCTATCTTATAGCCCCAATCCACTGCAAGCGGGAAAGGCTCACATAAAACAACGGCAACCCATCCCGGAAGATCGACATCAATGAACATGACGGAATGCAAAAAATTCTGTGGAAGAAGCAACCTACACCAATCATCCACCGTCGACTCCCCAACATACAACGATTCCCACTCTTTCTTTCCTAACTGAAAGTCATCAGTCATGTGGTGAGTTCCGGCGTAGGGATATTCCATAAATGCTTGCTCGACATTTTCAATAGTCGTTCGCACAAAACAAACATCTTTACCGACTGGGAGTTGCCCAAAATTAAACGTCATTCCACTACCTCATTCAAAGACTTCTTAAAATCCCATCCCCCTACTTGACGGAAGCGACCACAAAACAACTCTTCATCACTGCAATCAATCCCTTGGCGGCCAAGCATGAGCCGAATCTGCTCAATTTTCAACTGAGCAAACCCTCTGCCCTCAAAGCTCATATCGTGGTCCCAATTAATCCATGAGGGCACCCGTCGCCTAGGGTTGTCAACCCAGAGGGACCCTGGAAAATTGTCCACCCCCCTCTGCACCTCGTACGCGCACTGGTCTTCGATCATACCACCTTGAAAAAAGACCTCCCGCCGAAAATCCGTGTAGTTAATCATGATTGAACGTGATTTTCTCGTATCCTCTTCTCGAATATACTGTGCAGTTATATACCTCGCCCAGGGAGTTAGATGGATCCCAGGACTTGGACAACACAGCGAATACCGGTCATACCGAGGAGTAGGCTCCCCCACCACGGCTGGTCTTACAAATGCACACCAACCAGGAGCTGACGTTTCAGTCAAGATTTCCTTTACCCTTTGCTCAGGAGCTTTCTCTAGCTCCTCGCGAGTATCCCTTTTCCACGCTTCAACGCCCCCATCACGCAACGGCAGAGGTTGAGCCAAGATCTCCGGATCGCCGATACACCTCGAAATACAATGCTCCCATGCCTCCTCAATATCACAGTCAACAAAAGTGACATAGTCGTAGATTCCCTTACCACATTCAAATATATACTCTGGTTTCTTCACTGTATTGTCCTTTCCATTTCCAGCTCCACTCATCCTTTCGCTTTGGCCTCCTGCGCTACTCGTTCTGCATAATCTTTCAGTGCCTCCTGCGCCTGCTTTGACAGCATTGAAGAATCTAACTCCACCAGCAAGACCGTTCCGCCAGGATTAGCAAAGAGCGCGCTTCCTCCATGACCAAAAGCTCGATTACTCGAGCGTGAATCAAACTCAGTAAAGATTCCGTTTTTGTAAAGGCCGAGGTTCACATCCCCTGTATCTTCCATTTTTTTAACCCTGAATTGTAAATCGGGGCGCTTTTCGCGAATGCGGCCGTCGATAACATGAGCCCCGGTCTCTGGCGACCAATAAATCGAACCATTTTGAAAATGGTTAAATTTTCCCTCTCGGTTCGGCAGAGACAACTCATCAGTTACCGGATAACCGAGGCGTCCTTTTTCCCACCCCAATTGACCCCATTTCCCCCTAATGGCCCCTCCTATTTGATGCGCAATTCCACTATCTGCATCAGGATGCCAATAGATCGATGTGTCCTTGTGAAACTCTTGAAACTTGCCACCATCAGGAAGCTGAGCTTCATTACGAATAGCATCACCGAAAAATCCATGACCTCCGAGGCGGACGTACGCCTCATAAATAGGTCCGCGAATCCAATAGCGATGAAAGACGTCTGCCTGTGCAGTCGCTACGCAAGCAATAACGAAAAAAATAGCAATGAGAGAGGCAAGATATCCTCGCCTAAGAGAGATATTCAACACGCAGTAATTATTACCCAGTCCACCCTCAACGAGGCGGCAGACCGCAAAGAATCCCCGTCTCCCCCCCCGCATGCGGGGGTAACAAGCCTCATTTTGAGACCTTTCGTCCAATTTCGCCTACCCCCACAGTAGCCATAGACCAAAAATGCACCATCACTTATCGCCTGCGTTCATCCAGACGCTTCCACTTATCCGACTATGCACATATTGGGCAGTCGCCTCCCATATGGCCCAAGCGCCTGTCTGCCAACATCCATGCCAACGCCATAAGGCTCCCCCAACATTTAGACCAATGTGCGCCACAGTGGATCGTGCCCACGCCCGAGGGGGTCCCCCTCCCCGCCCCCATCATGGAAAGATTACTTTTCTGAACTACTTTGACCAGTATCACATTCGATGGCTGCGCGCCATAGGTCGCCCCACCATCGGATAAGAAAGGAAACGGCAGGCAGTGCGCATTTTTCAGACGCGGACTCGTCGTTTAAGCGATCGGCCGCCGGTACAATAAGAAACGGGCTTTCCTCATTCCTTTCTTGATTTTCATACCCCACAGCGCCCACGCACCCGTGGGACCTGGACGCGTATGACCGCTGCGGCGCTTCGTCCCAGCACCCCCGCTCGCATCACAACCCCCGTTCTGGTTTAAGTGATGGGGATTTCATATACTGTCCGCACATTCGATGTGACACACCTTTCGCGCCAGTGTTGTCACACCTCAGCACTCATTGAAAAGGGACACGGATCCGATGATTTCTCCCGTTCTCCGCACACGTCGTGATGGCGACCGCCCGCCGGTCCGCCGGGCTTAATATTCAGCCCTGACCAGCACCGACACACAAGGAATCCCAATGACAAACGCTCACACCCCCGTGCCCGAATCCACCGACATTGACGCCGCGCTTGTCGACGCCTCCGCGGCCCAAGCCCACTCCTGGCTCGCTTCCACCGCTGATGAGCAGGACCCCGCCACCGAGCAGCTCGCTGACCTGCTGCGCAACCCGGATGGCGTGGCCTTCACCATGGACTTCGTCGACCGCGTCATGCGTCCGGAAGATGACAAGGTGGCCGCCCAAGCGCTGAAATCCGTGACCACCTCCTACGACGCGTCCTTCCTCGGCCTCATCAACGGCTCGCTGGTGGGCCTGGGCGGCTTCTTCGGCCCCATCCTGCCCAACTTGGTTATGCCGCTGGCGCGCCTGCGTATGCGTCAGATGGTGGGCCACCTGGTTTTAGACGCCGAGGGCGAGGCCCTCAATAAGACCCTCGACAAGGCGGCCGAGTCCGGCGAGCAGCTCAACCTCAACCTGCTGGGTGAGGCCGTGCTTGGTGATAAGGAAGCCCGCTCCCGTGCCGAGCGCACCCTCAAGCTCATCCAGAACCCGCGCGTAACGTACGTATCCGTCAAGGCCTCCTCCATGGTGGCCCAGCTCAACCCGTGGGACATCGAGGGCTCGCTTGTCCGCCTCAAAGAGCGCCTGCGCCCGCTGTATGAGGCCGCCGTGCGCCGCCCGGACAAGGTCTTCATCAACCTGGACATGGAGGAGTACCACGACCTCCACCTCACCGTGCGCCTGTTCACCGAAATCCTCAGCGAGCCGGAGTTTATGAACCTCGAGGCCGGCATCGTTCTCCAGGCCTACCTGCCGGACACCTTCGAGGCCTTGGCTCACCTGGCCGAGTTTGCGAAGAAGCGCGTGGCCGAGGGCGGTGCGCACATCAAGATTCGCATCGTCAAGGGCGCCAACCTCTCCATGGAGCACGTCCAGGGAGAAATCCACGGCTGGCCCTCCGCGCCGTACTCCACCAAGGATGAGGTGGACGCTAACTACTACCGCCTACTCGACTACATCCTGCGCCCCGAGTTCGCAGATTCCGTGCGCATTGGCGTAGCCACCCACAACCTCTACACCGCGGCCTTCGCCTACCAGCTGGGCACCAAGCGCGGCGTCATGCGCATGATGGACTCCGAGATGCTCCAGGGCATGTCCCCAGCCCAGCAGGCCGCAGTACGCAAGGCCTTCGAGGGCCGCCAGATCCTCTACACCCCGGTGGTCCACAGCGAGGACTTCGACGTTGCCGTCTCCTACCTCGTGCGCCGCCTGGAAGAAAACGCCGCACCGCAGAACTTCCTCTACGCCCTCTTCGCCCCGGAGAAGCAGGCACTCAAGGATCAGGAGGCGGTGTTCCGCAAGGCCGTCGAGAAGCGCTGGGACACCTTCGCCGGCGCTCGCCGAACCCAGAACCGCCTGGAGGAAACCACGCACGCATCCGGCCGCCAGGCTCCGCGCACCGGACGTTTTGCCAACGAGCCGGATACCGACCCAGCCCTCGAGCCCAACCGCGAGTGGGCCATCCAGGCGTTGAACACCGACCCCGGCGCGCATGGGGTGGAGCAGGTGACGGATGCGGGGGACGTCGACAAGCACGTAGCCCGCGCCGCCGAGCTGGGTGCGGAGTGGGGTGCCCGCCCCGCCGAGGACCGCGCCCGCGCGCTCGAGGCCGTGGCCGATGAGCTGGCCAACCGTCGCGGCGAGTTCATCTCCGTGGCTGCTTATGAGGCCAACAAGACCGTCACGCAGACCGACCCGGAGGTTTCCGAGGCCATCGACTTCTGCACCTACTACGCCCAGTCCGCGCGCCTGCTTGAGGGCTACGCCGCCGAGTTCTCCCCGCATCGCGTGACCGTGGTGACCCCGCCGTGGAACTTCCCTGTGGCCATCCCCACCGGCGGTATCGCCGCAGCTCTCGCCGCTGGTTCCGCCGTCATCATCAAGCCCGCGCCACAGGTCGTGCACTGTGCGAAGATCGTCGTCGAGGCCTTCCGCACCGCCCTTGAGTCCCAGGGCCTCGACCCGGACTTGGTGCAGCTCGTCTTCACCGACGAGTCCGACGCCGGCCGCGCGCTCATCTCCCATGCCGACGTCGATGCCGTCATCCTCACCGGTGCCTCCGCTACCGGCCAGCTCTTCCGCTCCTGGGACCCGCAGATGAACATCATGGCGGAGACCTCCGGTAAGAACGCCCTCATCATCACCCCGTCCGCCGACCCGGACCTGGCGATTCAGGATCTCTACCTGTCTGCCTTCGGCCACTCCGGCCAGAAGTGCTCGGCGTCCTCGCTGGTCATCTTCGTCGGTGCGGCGGGCGAATCGGAGCGCCTGCGCTCGCAGCTTATCGACGCCGTCGAGACCCTCATCCCCGGCCCCGGCCACGACATCACCACCACGATGAACGGCCTGGCTGAGGCCCCAGGTGAGAAACTCCTGCGCGGCCTGACCCAGCTGGAGCCGGGTGAAAAGTGGCTCATCAAGCCGAAGAAGCTCAACGAGGAGGGAACGCTGTGGTCTCCGGGTATCCGCGATAACGTGCGCCCGGGCTCCTGGTTCCACGTCAATGAGTGCTTCGGCCCGGTGCTGGGCATTATGCATGCGGAGACCCTCGATGAGGCCATCGAGTGGCAGAACTCCACCGGCTACGGGCTCACCGGCGGTATTCACACGCTGGACAACGATGAGATTGATTACTGGCTCGAGCGCGTCGAGGTGGGCAATGCCTACGTCAACCGCGGCATCACCGGCGCAATTGTGCAGCGCCAGTCCTTCGGCGGCTGGAAGCAGTCCGTCATGGGCCCGGGTGCCAAGGCCGGCGGCCCGAACTACGTGGCGCAGTTCGGCACGTGGGCCGATGGCCCGCTGCGCCCGTTCGACGTGGACATTTCCCAGCCGGTGGCCGCCCAGCTGCGCGCCTTCGATGTCCTGTCGCTTTCTGAGGAGGACACCGCCTGGCTGTGGCGCGCTGCGGAGCTCGACGAGCTGGCTTGGCAGCAGGAGTTCGGCCGCTCCCACGACCGCGCCGGCCTGGTCTGCGAGGCCAACGTCTTCCGCTACCGTCCGGTGCTCACCCCGCTGCAGGTGCGCATTGGTGCGGACGCCACGCTTCGCGACGTCTCCCGTCTCGCCCTCGCCGCCACCCGCACCAACTCCCCGGTTCGCTTCAGCGCCGCCCCGGAGAAGGCTGCGGAGCTGCGCGAGCTGGGCTTCAACGTGGATGGTGTGGCACTAGAAGCCTTCAGCCGCGAGGTTGCGGCGCTGGAGTCCGGCCGCGTGCGCACGGTCGGCTCCGTGGAAGAAGGAGTCTACGAGGCAGCCGTGAAGTCCAACTCCGTGGTGCTGGATCAGCCTGTGCTTGCCGACGGCCGCCGCGAACTCCTCCCCTTCCTCCTCGAGCAGGCAGTGTCTGTGACTATGCATCGCTTCGGCATCATCCGCGAGGTGGGCAGCATCCGCGCATAGTCGTTTCTTCTGCTTATGTGCACAGATATCTTGTGTGCAAAGATATAGCGCATGAGTAAAAACAATGGCGACGGTGCCCTGCCGGGCACTGACTCCCTGGCCGACGAGGCCACCACCGCGCCGCAGCCCCGCACCTCGGGCGCTGCGGCGACACCAGTTAGCGAAGATGCCACCATCCACCCCTCGGAAACCGACGACAAGTCCCGCGTCCTCGGCCGCGATGCCGTGTCGTTGGCCAAGGTCTGCTTGATCTTCATCATCGTGGTCGCCGGAGTGGGCCTGGCCGGCTACCTGCTGAAGTTCATCTGGGTGGGCCTGCTGCCGGTCATTCTAGCCATCCTGGTGTGCACCGTCCTGTACCCGGTCACGGCGTGGCTGCGGAGCAAGAAATTCCCCCGCGCGCTGGCTGCCATCACCACGCTGCTCGGCTTCTTGGCCATCATCGGCGGCGTCTTCGCCGCGATGGCCCCGGTCGTGTCTTCGCAGGGTGCTTCTTTGGTCAACCAGGCCGAAGACGGCCTCAACAAACTGAGCGATATGGCCAATAACCTGCCGTTCGAGATCGATACCGAACAGGTGCAGGAGGTGCTCAATGACGTTGTCACCTTCCTCAAGGGCCAGGCCTCCCAGATTGCCACCGGCGTGATTTCCGGCTTCTCCATCGCCAGCTCCATCGTCATGGCCATCGTCATCATGTTGTTCGTGGCCTTCTTCATCCTAAAGGATGGCGATAAATTCCTGCCGTGGCTGCGCACCTACTCCGGTTACTCCGCCGGCTGGCACGCCACCGAGCTGCTCACCCGCGTGTGGAATACTCTCTCCGGATTCATCCAAGCCCAGGCGGCCGTCGCGGCCGTCGACGGCATCCTCATCGGCCTCGGCCTCTGGGCCCTCCAGGTCCCCCTGGCCCTGGTCATTGCCGTGGTCACCTTCTTCGCCAGCTTCATCCCGGTCATCGGCGCCGTCACCGCCGGCGCTCTCGCGGTCATCATCGCGCTGGTGTCCGACGGCCTCACCAAGGCCCTGCTGGCCTTGGCGCTCATCATCATCGTGCAGCAGGTGGAGGGCAACGTCCTCCAGCCGATGCTCCAGTCCAAGGCCATGGGCCTGCATGCCGCGATGGTGCTGCTGTCCGTGACCGTGGGTTCCGCCCTCGCCGGCATTATCGGCGCCTTCCTCGCAGTACCCGTCGCCGCCACCATCGCCGTAGTCTTCCGCTACCACCAGGAAATGGCCAGCCTGCGCGCCGGCGAGCTCGAGGCAGAACACATCAAGATCTCCACCACCGAGGGCCACGACACCGTCATGGAACTCTACGAGCACCTCGAGGCCAGCCACTCCCGCTAGCCACAGAACCGGCGCATGGCTCGAGCTTTCTCGGCCGTGCAACTGCCCTAGTTGCCAAACTTCTCCCCCTCCACCCGCGACGGGAGCAATGGTTTTGGCAACTAGGGCACTTTCCATATGTAGGGCCTAGTCTGCGGACACCGTATCGAAGGCTTCCGCCAGTTCCTCTGCCGCACGGTCCAGCACCGAGGCCCACGTGCCATAGGACTCCTCATTGGCGGTGTCAGAAACCTGCTTGAGCAGCGTGCACGGCACCCCAAACTTTCGGCACACCGCCGCGATGGCGTAGCCCTCCATGTCGCACAGCTGAGACTCTTCCGCCAGCCGCGTGCGGGTCTTAGTGTCCGAGATAAAAGAATCACCCGTGGCCAGCGTGGCCGTCGGCAGCTTGCCGGAGGTCTCCAACTCGATGACCTCCGGCAGGAGATAACGCGAAACATCACTGAGCACGTCCAGGTGGAAGTCGTGCTTGCAGACGTGGGAGATCTCGAAGACGCCCGAGTGATCGTCGACAAGCGCGCCCGCAGTACCAATGTTGATGACACGCTCCGGCAGTACCTCAGCCGAGGCCAGCGCGTTCGTCAGCTCAATCGCGGCCGGAACCGTACCGATCCCCGTGATGAGCAGCGGCGCGCCGTCCGGGACGTGGGAAGCTTCAGCGTCAACGGCGGCAACAAACAAGACATTCTCCATGCCTGCGAGACTACCCGGTGTACCGAGGAATGTTCTCCGCGGCTCTGGTCTGGGGTCCACGGCCGCTTGTAGGGTCTGGAAACACACCGAGACCTCAGAAAGGAGAACACAATGTTCACACCACGAGCTTTCGCCGGAGCAGCACTACTCTGCCTCCCCCTCATCGCCTGCGGCAGCCCCGAAGAAGTCCAGGCCAGCCCCGTCGCCGAAGTCTGCGGAGCAGGAAACGCCCAGGAGGCTGTCAACGCCAACATCGCGCAGGTTCCGCAGTGGAATGGCCACAACTGGAAGGTTGTCGATAGCTCCCACTTCGACCCGTGCGCGGAGCTGAGCTGGCAGACCATTTCCGTCGAGGGCGGCACTGCCTCCTCGCCACACCACATCATGCTCTTCCACAAGGGCCACTACCTCGGCACCGCGACCGCTGAGCCCTATGGCTTCTTCCCCAGCATCGAGCAGGTCAACGGTAACGAGATTTCCGTGACCTACCACTGGCCGCAGGAAGGCGACGCCAATGCGGCGCCGACGGGCCAGACCCATGCCGGCTTCCGTTGGGACGCCGCCCAGCAGAAGGTCATCATGAACGGCGATGTTCCCCCGAAGGCCTAGATAAGATAGAGCCAGTCGTGCGCCCCACAGGAGGCGCACAATGCGAGGAAGGAACATCAATGTTGAGGCGTAGCTGTGCACTTATGGGCGCTGCCCTTCTCTGCCTCCCGCTCGCCTCCTGCTCCGGCGACGCGGCGCAGGATAATTCGCCAGCGTTCGACACCGTCCGAAACAGCGCGACGGACAACGCTCCGGATGACACGGAGAGCACTGATGACCCTGTGTCGGAACCACCGGCCGCGGGCGCCTCGCCGACGCTTCCTGCTGAATCCCCGGCAGAAGAAGAGGACGCAGAATCCTGCGAGTCTATCGACGCCCACGCGGCCTATGAATCAGGAATCGGCACGATTCCTCCGTGGGAGGGCTACAACTGGACGCTGGTGGATTTTTCACAGTTCGATCCTTGTGCGGAGCTGAGCTGGCAGATCATCACTATCGAGCGCGGAACGGCCTCTTCGCCGTACCACATCATGCTCTTCCACAAGGGCGACTATCTGGGAACCGCCACCGCCGAGCCCTACGGTTTCTTCCCCACCGTCGAGCAGGTCAGCGGCACTGAGATTGCCGTGACCTACCACTGGCCGCGCGAGGGCGAAGCCAATGCAGAACACACCGGAACTACGGAGGCCGGCTTCCGCTGGGACGACGCCCAGCAGAAGGTCATCATGAGCGGTGACGTCCCGCCGGGAAGCTAAGCGCGGCGGTTCGGCCGCCGCAACGCAACCTTTAACGCAGCCGCTGGCCCACAAACCCAGCGGCCAGCGTGTTGCCACTGGAGGCATCGATGAGCAAGAAGTTGCCCACCGCGCCGCGCGCGGCGTAGTCCTCGACGGGCAGCTCCGCCTGAGTTTGGACGGTGATGTAGGCGATGTCGTTGAGCGTGGCCTTCTCCGGGGCCTCGTCATCGGCCAAGCCGTCGAGGTCGAGGATGCGGTCCACCGAGGCCACGCGGGCCTTGACCAGGTCAGAGCCGTAACGCAGCTTGAGCATCTGGCCCGGGGTGAGGTCCTTTTCAGTAAGCACCACGGCGGTGGCGGCAAACTCACGCACGGCCTCGGGGCGCTGCGAGTCGGCGAGGAGATCACCGCGAGCAAGATCGATGTCATCAGCCAACAACAGCACGACGGAATCCCCAGCCGTGGCCTGCTTGCCTTCCGCGAGCGAGCCATCAGCGGTATCAATGCCGGTGACGGTCGTGGTGCGCCCGCCCGGGGCGCTGACGGTATCGCCCACCGAAACCGAACCTGCCTTCACGCGGCCGGCATAGCCGCGGTAATCAGAAGCATGCTCGCGGATGACGTACTGGATGGGGAAACGGAAGTCCAGGTCATCGGCGCGGCCCGTGGCCACGGGCACGGTCTCCAGGACCTCGAGAACTGTCGGGCCCTCGTACCAGTCCATGTTGGTGGAGCGCTCGACCACGTTGTCGCCCTTAAGCGCGGAAATCGGGACGGCCACGGAGTCAGTAATACCCAAGCGCGCGGCAATCTCGTTGAACTCGGACTCGATGGCCCGGAAGGTGGCCTCGTCATAGTCCACCAGGTCAATCTTGTTCACGCCCAGCACCACGTGACGCACGCCGAGAAGCGCTGCGACGTTGAGGTGGCGGCGGGTTTGCTCGACGACGCCATGGCGGGCGTCGATAAGCAGCACCACCACCTGGGAGGTGGACATGCCGGTGACCGTGTTGCGCGTGTACTGCACGTGGCCCGGGGTATCAGCCAGGATGAAGGTACGCTTGTCCGTGGCAAAGTAGCGGTAAGCCACATCAATGGTGATGCCCTGCTCGCGCTCGGCACGGAGGCCGTCAACCAGCAGCGAGAGGTCCATGCCGTCGAAGCCGCGGTCGGCGGAGGAACGCTCCATGGACTCCACCTGGTCCGCGAGCACGGACTTGGTGTCATAGAGCAGGCGGCCAACGAAGGTGGACTTGCCGTCGTCGACGGAGCCGGCGGTGCACAGGCGCAGGGTGTCGCGCTGCTTGAGCGCGGAAACGTTGCTCATCAGAAGTAGCCTTCCTTCTTGCGGTCCTCCATGGCGGACTCGGAGAGTTTGTCGTCGGCGCGGGTGGCGCCGCGTTCGGAGAGGGTGGACACAGAGATTTCGGCGAGAATTTCATCCGTTGTGGAGGCGGTGGACTCCACAGCACCGGTGCAGGACATGTCACCCACGGTGCGGTAGCGCACGGTGCGGGTTTCCAGCTGCTCGCCCTCGCGCGGCCCGCCCCACTCGCCGGGAGTCAGCCACATGCCGTTGCGGTTAAACACCTCGCGTTCGTGCGAGTAGTAGATAGAGGGCAGCTCGAGGTTGCGCGCGCCGATGTACTCCCAAATGTCGGACTCGGTCCAGTTGGAGATGGGGAACACGCGGACGTTCTCGCCTGCCATCTTGCCGCCGTTGTAGAGGTCCCACAGCTCGGGGCGCTGGCGGCGCGGGTCCCAGCCGCCGAAGGAATCGCGGATGGAGAAGATACGTTCCTTGGCGCGGGCCCGCTCCTCATCGCGGCGCGCGCCGCCCAGAACGGCGTCATAGCCGCGGTTGGCAATGGTCTCCACCAGCGGCACGGACTGCAGCGGGTTGCGCGTGCCGTCGGGGCGCTCCTGCAGGTCGCCGCGGTCAATCCAATCCTGGACCAGCGCCACGTGCAGGCGGGCACCAGATTCCTCAACGAGGCGGTCGCGGAACTCGATGACCTCCGGGAAGTTGTGGCCGGTATCGACGTGGATGAGCTCAAACGGCACGGTCGCCGGCGCAAAGGCGCGGCGGGCGAGCTCGAAGACCACAACAGAGTCCTTGCCGCCGGAGAAGAGCAGGCCTACCTTGTCGAATTGCCCGGCCACCTCGCGCAGGATGTGGAGGGATTCATTCTCGAGGTCTTTAAGGTGTGGTGAAAGAGTCATTATTCGTGCAACCCGCATTCTGTCTTGCCGTCAGCGAATACGCGCCCGGAGCGCGCGTCCTCACCCTCGCCCACCGGGAAGGTCAGCGGTGCGCAGCCGATGGAGCGGTAGCCCTGAAGGGTGAGGGGGTGGATGATGAGGTCGTGGTCCTTGATGTACTGATCGGTGCGCTCAAGGTCCCACGTGATAATCGGGGAAATCTTCAGCCGGCCGGTGCGGTCCAGACTCAGCGCCGGGGCGGTGGCGCGGTGCTCGGAATCGGCGCGGCGCAGCCCGGTCACCCAACCGACGTAAGCGTCCATCGCCATGTTGAGCGGCTCCACCTTGCGCATGCGGTTATACGCCGCGGTGTCGCGTGCATACAGGCGAGGGCCATACATCTTGTCCTGTTCTTCGGGGCTGAGAATCGGCAGAACCCTTACAAGAGGCAGGTCCGCATAGCGCTTCTCGACGTCCCCCGCCACCGCCAACGTCTCCTCAAAGTGCCACCCGGTATCGATGAAGAGCAGGTCGGCGTCGAGGTGGGCCTGGTGGGCGAGCTCTGCCAAGACGGTGTTCTCCATGGACATCGTGACGGCTAGGCGGCCGGGCGCGTGCTCGGCGGCCCATTCGGTGATGGTCTCCGCGGAGGCGTCGTACAGCTTGTCGGCCCATTCGTCGACGAGTTCGTGGTTGCGCTCAGCCACGGCAGGATCAAGAGGCGCGGTGTCTCGTGTGCCGTCGGGGCTGATGCTGGGGTCGCGGTAGTTGCCGCCGTCCAGCAGGTTGATCGGTTCGGTCATGGCATTTCACTCTAGGGTGCTTGGGTGCGGCGCGCAGCCCCTCCTGGGGGTCTCAGTGCCGTGAGCTTGGGCACTATGGAGAATAAAAATTGGCCGGAGTGAACAGAGCGGACTAGATTTGCAGACTAGACAGTCTATTTCTTCCGAACTGAAGGGGTTCTCATGCAGCGTGTCGCCATCGTCGGCGATAGCCCGGCGGCGCTCTCCACCGCGGAACGGCTGATTGCAACCGGCTTGTGTGTGGACCTCTACTGCGAGCGCCCCGCGCCCTTCGGTTTGCTGCGCCGCTTCGCCGGGCTATCCGGTGCTGAGTCCGCGGCCTCGCCGTGCCCGAAGGGAACCACACCGCGCCTGCGGCTCATCGGCAACGTCCGCGTCGGAGAAGGCACGGATGCCGATATCAGCCACTCAGACCTCAACCAACTTTCCGCGTCCGGTGACCGCCACCTAGTCCTGCTGGAACTCATGGCGCGCGGCGTGGCCATCACGACGTGGGAAGGCCTGTGCCGCCCCATGTCCACCGTCGAGGACTGGGACACCGTGAACGCCCGCGCCCAGCGCGCCCCGGTCTGCTTCTAACCGTCCTCGCGCTTGGGCTTGTTGAGGTCCTCGAGGGTGGCCAACCCCAGGGAGTGCAGAATCCCCTCGACCGAATTGATGTCTGCTTCCACCGCGCGCAACCTGTCAGCTTGCGGTGCCGACAGCCGCCCGGACTTCTCCAGGTGTTTCAGACGTGGATAGCGCCCTGCCAAGAGCGTTCCCCAATACACGCGCAGGTCCAGAATCTCCTGGTTGCCTGGCACTGGTTCACCGTTGTGAAACGCTACGATATCGCGAAGTTGTTGTTCAACCATGGACAAGTCCATATCGGCACCGGGAGCGCCCGAATCGGAGGAATATGTCTCCTCGCCATGGCGCAGCGGGCGGCGCTCTTTGTCGTAAAAGCGATGCAACGTCATGGCATCTGCTGCCAAAACGGGATCATTGACCGGCAGAATGGGCGCGTCCTCGTGCCCTAGTAGCTGCCCACGCGACATCCTGATAAACGTGCGCTGGTACTCCATCCCCGGCGCGGTGCATTCCAACCCCACGCCATAGGATTCCAAATCTTCTTGTTGGAACATGTACCCCAAGTATCGAGCGTGTTGATTGATGGCAAAGTCTGCGCTGGTAGCCCCTGGCAGGTGAAAGTCCACCAAGCGAATGTAGCTGCACACGCGCGCAATCTGTTCAGGGGTTAAGAAGAGGTCTTCATAGAGTGCTCGTGACATGGCGTACTCCTAAAGCATTTGCAGGCGGTCGTAGCTGTCAGTGTCTTCGAAGAAGCCACCGCGCCCGTTGCCCACTATGTCGAAACGGTTAACAACTTCGATACGGTCGAGCCACTTGGCAGAACGGAAACCAGTCGACGTCTCCAGCCGCAAGCGCATGGGTGCACCGTTCTTGATCGGAATCTCGCCGCCGTCATAGCCGATAGCGATGAGCGTTTCCGGTTGGCGCGCCTCCACCATGGGCATGGACTCGTAGTAGTACGAACCGCTGTAGTTATCGTCGTCGCGGGTCATGTTCTGGAAGCTATGCACGACGACGTCGGAGGCCCCGTCCAGCGGTTTAACTAAATCCAAGAGCTGCGCCAACGGAACACCTTCCCACTTTCCCACAGAAGTAAAACCTTGGACACAATGGTGCACAGTGTTTTGGGAATGCCCGGCCGAAAGTCGGCGCAGGTCCTCCAGGGTCAGGCGCATGGGCTTTTCAACGAACCCACCAATTTCAAGTACGTAGTCCTTCTCAAATCCGTTGCAAAGGAGCGCCATGTATTCCTCGGAACCCGGCGGCATACCCGAGGCCCGATGATGTGGCGCCTTGGTGACCTCTGAATCGCCATACACCCCACGTTGGCGCGAGGGCGCCTTGGCACGCAGAAATCGTGTAAAGGGGCGCACCACAGCGTTGTGTATCGCGGCGACTGCCATCGGGCGTTTAAGCGAAGTCTTCGTGGCCCAGATGTGAACGAAGACGATGAGCATAAGGCCCATGGTGAAAATGATGCCGCCAGCTACCGGCTTATCGGCATGTCCGAAGACCATCTTGGAAACCTCGTGGCCGTAGCCGTGCATGATCACCATACCCACGTGAATGAGAATGAAGACCAGGTAGGCAACAAGTCCCCAAAAATGCAGGGTGCGAATGACCTGGCGGCCGCCCATCGCCTTGGAAATCCAAGGGAAGTGGTTATTAATGGCAGGCGACTGGAACATACCGGTGAGAATCATCCACAACGGCAAGATGAGGACGACAAAGCCGTACGACAGCTGTTGGATGGCATTAAACGGGTAGCCGTCCATCGTGCTGGGGATTTGGAAGCCCAGATAGTGGACGAGATCATCCCAGGCTTGGGGAAAAACTCCCCAGTTTTCGGGCCAGTAACGACGCCACTGGCCCGTCGCTAGCAAGAGTCCCCAGTAGATAACCAGTAGGAGCAACCACCCCATCACCGAGATGAAGTGCCAGTAACGGCCTTGCCCCAAGGCTCCATAGCCCGGAAGGGAAACGATGGGGCTGTAGTTTTCATATTCACCGGAGACCGGGAAGTACTTATGCTTGCGCTTCTGTTTAACAGAAAACTGTGCCCACTGTTTTCCTAGGGGCGTGTGGATCGAACGATGCAGCTTGGGGAACGTTCCTAGGATTTCGATGCCGCTTCGGATGAATAGCGTAACGAAGAGGATGTTGACAAAGTGTTCGATGCGTAGCCATACGGGAAATTCAGTCAGCATGCTTAGTCCTCAAATCCTTGATCATCGGGGTAGGCAACGAGCACGCCATAGTCCAGAGCCCAGTACACAGTGAGGTAGGCGAGGCCACACAGGGCTGTGGTATTCCATGCAGCGGCAAGATATACATCGGCTCCGTTCCATCCCCATGGCGGGGTGCCGGCAAGACCACCGACGAACAGAAGCAACGATCCCACCGCAGGGATGAGCCCGAAGTCCCACACACGCCACGGCGTCACGGCACCGAGAACGGCGACGACAGCGCACAAGGCGACGAGGAAATAAAGGACAATTTCCTGCCCCGGGAAAATCCCGAACTCGGTGCGTGCCACGTACCAAGCAAGACCTCCTTGAAGGGTCACGATAGCCACTATCACGGCTCGGGTTAGCTTTGGCAGGTTGAAGCGAAAATAGCGAAAGAAAGGTGCACGCTCTTTACCCGGTTTGACGTGCAAAGAGATGTCATGAAGGTTCGGGTCAACCGATGTTGGTAAGGCGGACATGAGCTACTTCTCCTATCGCGCCCGCTGAGATCCGCAGGCGTGCTTCGCCCGTGACCATCGCTGGGCACTCGTGTCCAGGTGACTCGCTACCGCCACCTGCTGGCAACACCTGCCTTACCGGAGATTCGCAACGCTGGAGGCAGGCTGGAGCTTTTCTCAGCTCCCTAAACTTCAGTAAACCCCCACCCCATGCCTCAAGCGAATATGGACGACTGTTCAACTCACGCCCGAGCCCGCCAGCTGCAGTTTAGACAAGCGTTCACAAACCGTCCGTTTGTCCCATTTACCGCACGCGACGGCGCGGTGCTTAACTTGGCGATGTCGAGCTCAACGCCACTTTCTGCCCCAATCTTCGCGCTCAATTCGCTACGCGCTTCAAGGGCAGCCACGCTCCGGAGAAGCATCGATGTACCATCCACACCATTCTTGAAAGGACATGCTTCCTCAATGTCTGCCATGGTCATTTTCGGCCTCATCGCCTCTGTAGCGCTGCTTTTTGCATTCGCAATGCTCAACCTTGGGAAATGGACGGTTGACGACTACCCGTACCAAATCCTCAACTTTATTGGTGCTGGCTTCCTCGCCGCTTCGGCCGCCACGCCCTTTAACGCCGGTGTGTTCTTCACTGAGCTCATCTGGTCCCTTTTCGGTCTGTATGGAATTATCCGCATCTACCGAGACCGCAAGAAAGCCATCCCCCAAGGCTAGACCCCGCCCGACCCGCTTCCACTCCAACTGAAAGAAACACCCCCAATGAGCTTCGCTTTCGAAATCGGCATCATCGCCGGCATCCTGTTCGTCGTGGCCTACGGCCTACTCAACTTCCGCGTCGTGACGGCCGATTCGCCGCTATACCAATCCCTCAATTTCCTCGGCGCGTCCGGATTCGTCTACACCGCCATTTCTCCCTTCAACCCGGGACTGTTCATTGTTGAGGCGGTATGGGCCGTCGTTGCTCTGCTTGGCCTCTGGAAGATTTTCATGAAGAAGGAATCAAGCCAGGCCCGATAAAACCTTCGCCGTCCACATGCTGCAAACTTCCTGCCAGCATGGCCCCAAGCCGCAACCGGACTCTGCATCCCTAGCGTTCCCACTTCTCAGTACATGTGAACGCTAGACTGAAGGATCACCATGCACAGGGAGCGAGATGACTAGAGAAGCTACACAGCGCAGAGACCTCATCATAACTGCTGCTCTAAACACCATTGTCCGCGAAGGCGTCGCAGGACTATCCCTGCGTGCGGTCGCTGCAGAGGCGCATGTGGCGCTCGGCTCCATTGCCTATTATTTCTCTGATAAAGACGGCCTCATAAACGCCGCATTCCAGGGTTTCACGCACCGCTCGGTTGCCGAATTCCGAGAATTCTACGAAGGCGTTTCCACTCTCGAGGAGGCCCGAGCCGCCACCGTGGACATGCTCTCAGCTACCGCCAGTTCACGAACCGATCTCATCCTGGGCAGCGAACTCTACTCACTATCGCTTCGCCGTCCGCGCCACCGCATGATCCTTTTGGAATGGACACGTGCATGTCAGGAAATCCTCTCCACCTATTTTGATGAACCCACCACGCTGGTGCTTGACGCGCTCTACGAAGGAGCAATCCTCCATCACGCCATGCGCGTAGGGGAAACGTCGACGCAGCGGATCGCCCTCGCCGTTGAGCGCCTCACCCCGCCGGAGTCATTCATCTTGCACACCACGCGCGCGGGCTAGGTGCGAGCTAGACGCTCGCACGGGCAAAGGGATAAACTTGCGCGGTCACTGCACACTCCGCACGAAACGCTGGCACATGGAACTCGTTCGCATACTGTTATCCCGCTCCAAGCCCTATACCGGCTACGTCATCGCGGTGCTCCTACTGCAGGCGCTCTCCACCACGGCAACGCTCTACCTGCCGTCGCTGAACGCGAAGATCATCGACAAGGGCGTGGCCAAGGTCGACATCGACTACATCTGGCACACGGGCGGCATCATGCTGGGCGTGGCCTTCATCCAGGTCATTGCCGCCATCGCCGCCATCTGGTTCGGCTCGCGCACGGCGATGGGCTTAGGCCGCGATCTACGCTCGGACGTCTTCCGCCGCGTGACCCGCTACTCCGCCGAGGACATGAGCCACTTCGGCACCGCCACCCTCATTACCCGCGGCACCAACGACGTCCAGCAGATCCAGATGGTCTACATGATGATCCTCAACTTCATGGTCACCGCCCCCATCATGTCCATCGGCGGCATCATCATGGCCATGCGCGAGGACGCCGGCATGTCCTGGCTCGTCGTTGTCTCCGTCGTCGTGCTGCTGGCGGCCATCTCGGTGCTCATCGTCAAGCTCATGCCGCTCTTCCGCGCCTGGCAGGGCAAGCTCGACACCATGAACGGCACCCTGCGCGAGCAAATCGCCGGCATCCGCGTCGTGCGCGCCTTTACCCGCGAAGAGCACGAGGCTGAACGTTTCCGCACCGCCAACCGCGACCTCACTGAGCTCTCGCTTAAGGTGGGCCAGCTGTTCATCCTCATGTTCCCCATCATCACCGTCATCCTCAACGTCGCCACCGGCGCGGTGCTGTGGTTCGGCGGCCACCGTGTGGACGAAGGCCTCGTGCAGGTCGGCTCACTGACGGCCTTCCTGCAGTACCTACTGCAAATCCTCGCCGCGGTCATGATGGGTACCTTCATGGCGATGATCCTGCCGCGCTCCATCATCTGCGCGCGCCGCATTACTGATGTCCTCGACCACGCGCCCTCCATCGACGAGCCCGCTAACCCCATCGTCCCGGAGCGCTCCGAGGGCGTGGTCGAGCTGCGCAACGTCACCTTCCAGTACACCGGTGCTGACGAACCTGTGCTTCGTAACATCTCCTTCACCGCCACCCCCGGCACCACCACCGCTCTCATCGGCGCAACCGGATCCGGCAAGACCACGGCACTTTCCCTCATCCCGCGCCTCTACCTCCCCACCGAGGGCCACGTGCTTCTCGACGGCGCGGATATCGCCGAGATGAAACGGGGGGACGTCGTCAAGCGCGTGGGCCTCGTGCCCCAGAAACCGTATCTGTTCAGCGGATCCGTGGCCTCCAACCTGCGCCTTGGCGCACCCGAAGCCACCGATGAGGAACTGTGGCACGCGCTACGCACCGCGCAGGCAGATTTTGTCGAGGACCTGGACATGCACATCGCGCAGGGCGGCACGAACGTCTCCGGTGGTCAGCGTCAGCGCCTGTCCATCGCCCGCATGCTCGTGGCGCGCCCGCTGGTGTACCTGTTCGATGATTCCTTTTCCGCGCTGGACGTGCTGACCGATGCCGCCGTGCGCAAAGCCATGCGCGATTACACCGCCGAGGCCACGACGATTATCGTGGCGCAGCGCGTGAGCTCGATCGTGGACGCGGACCAGATTCTGGTCATGGACGCCGGGCGCATCGTCGCGCGCGGAACGCATGCGCAGCTGCTGGAGAAGTCCGAGACCTACCGCGAAATTGTCGAATCCCAGCAGACCGCGGAGGTGGCATAAATGGCTGAGCACGACGCACAGACTGCGGAGCTGGAGGAGAAGACCGGGGAAAACGCTCCGCGCAAGGCGAAGAACTTTTGGCCTTCTGCGAAACGGCTCTTTGGCCTGCTTGTTCCGTTCAAGGTGCAGCTGTGGGCGATTGCGGCGATGAACATCGTCTGTGTGTTCCTCGCCGTGGCCGCGCCCAAGGTGATGGGTAAAGCCACCGACGTCATTTTTTCCGGCGTTATTTCGCGCCAGATGCCCGCCGGCATCACCAAGGAGCAGGCTATCGCGGCGCTGCGCGCGGGCGGCCAGGACAAATTCGCGGACATGGCCTCCGCCATGGACCTCACCCCGGGCCTCGGCATTAACTTCTCCAAGCTGGGAACCATCATCCTCATCGTCATCGCGATGTACGTGGTCTCCTCGCTGTTCCAGTGGTGGCAGGGCTACCTGCTCAACTCGCTGGTGATGAAGGTGGTTTTCGACCTACGCGAGAGCATCGAGGCCAAGCTCAACGCGCTGCCGCTCAACTATTTCGATACGCAATCGCGCGGTGACCTGCTCTCGCGCACGACCAACGACGCCGACAACATCCAGTCCGCCCTCCAGCAGGCCATCTCGCAGCTGTTTTATAACCTGCTCATGGTTGTGGGCATCACGGTCATGATGTTCACCGTGTCGTGGCAGCTGGCCCTCGTGGCGCTGCTGGCGCTGCCGCTGACCGCCGTGGTTATCGCGGTGATTGGTTCCCGCGCGCAGAAGCAGTTCAAGGCGCAGTGGAAGGCTACCGGTGACCTCAACGGCCAGATTGAGGAGGCCTTTTCCGGTCACGATCTCGCCACCGTCTTCGGCCGCATCGACGCCATGACGGAGGACTTCGATAAGCGCAACGCCGAGCTCTTCCGCTCCGCCTCCCTGGCGCAGTTCCTCGCCGGTATGCTCATGCCCATCATGCAGTTCATCTCCTACCTGTCCTACGTCGTCATCGCGGTGCTCGGCGCGCTCAAGGTGGCTGCCGGCAACCTCACGCTCGGCGACGCGCAGGCCTTTATCCAATACTCCCGCGAGTTCAACCAGCCGCTGGGCCAGCTCGGCGGCATGATGCAACAGGTGCAGTCCGGCGTGGCGTCGGCCGAGCGCGTCTTCGAGTTTCTCGACGCCGAGGAAGAAACCCCCGAGCACACCGTCACTGCCTTGGGCGGCCGCGCGAAGGGCCTCGTGGAGTTTGAGGGCGTCGATTTCTCCTACGACCCAGAAAATCCGCTCATCCAGGACCTCTCCCTGAGCGTGGAGCCTGGCCAGACCGCGGCGATTGTTGGCCCCACCGGTGCGGGTAAAACCACGCTGGTCAACCTCATCATGCGCTTCTACGACATCGACTCGGGCACGATCCGCCTCGATGGCATCGACACCGCCGAGATGTCGCGCCACGAGCTGCGCTCGCAGGTGGGCATGGTGCTCCAGGACGCCATGGTGTTTGAGGGGACCATCATGGATAACATCCGCTACGGCCGCCTCGACGCCACCGACGAGGAGGTCATCGCCGCGGCGAAGGCGACCTACGTCGACAGGTTTGTCCACTCCCTGCCGGAGGGCTACGACACCAAGATTGATCAGGATGGCGGCGCGATTTCCGCCGGCGAACGCCAGCTCATCACCATTGCCCGCGCCTTCCTGTCCCAGCCCGCGCTGCTCATTCTGGATGAGGCCACCTCCTCTGTGGATACCCGCACCGAGATGCTCGTCCAGAAGGCCATGAATGCGCTGCGTGCAGACCGCACGTCCTTCATCATCGCGCACCGCCTGTCCACGATTCGCGATGCCGACGTCATCATCGTCATGGAATCCGGGCGCATCGTGGAGCAGGGCACCCACGCTGAGCTTCTCGACGCCCACGGCGCCTACCACCGCCTCCACCAGTCCCAGTTCCGCGAGTCCTAACGCGCCGCTGTACGCGGCGCACTTCAACGCAGGCTCGCACCGCTGTACGTCCCCCTGTGCGGCGCTTCCTGCGCCGCACGCTAGTCCACGCTTACTGAGATCTCCGGAGCCTCAAAGGAGTCGGCCGTGAGGTTGGCCAGTTCGAGGGTGACGTTGGTGAGCGAGAGGTGGTCCATGAGGACGTCGGGAAGCGCGGCGTCCGGCGCGGGAGGGATGCCGAGCTGGTCGAGGACCTCGTTGATGTCCCCCGTGAGGTCGACCGTGACAGGCACGGTGCGCGCGCCCTCGATGGCGGGCGTGGCGGTCAGGGACGTCGCCACAACGCGCACATTGCCCTCCACCGTAGTGAGCGCGCCGCCGGTGGTGAGAAGGCCATCGCCGGCGCTGCCGGGCAACGTAATGGCCAAATCACGCGCGTCGAGACGGTCTCCGGTCAGTTCCAGGACGCGCGCCTCGCCGTCGCCGGTGGGTGTGGTGCTGATGGTGGCGCCCACGTTGCCCCGCAGCGTCACCTCTGTCGCGGTCACCGTGGAGAAATACGGCTGGGCAGGGGCGACCTGCGCGCTCACCGCGCCTCCTCCCACGACCTTCGCGCTCACCGCGACGACCACCACGGCCGCCGCCACCGCTTTCCGTGAGCGCGAAGGGCGGGCCGCGCGACGCGGGGCGGTCGGGCGCAGCCTAATCATCGCTGGGCTCCCAGGCCAAGGTGAGCGCGCCGCCGACGATGCCGAGCAGCGAGCCGATGAGGAAGCCGCCCAAGTTGGACGTCGGAACGGCGATGACGGCGACGATGATGCCGAGCACGCCGAGGTAGGTCGCGGTGGCCGGCCGGAACCAGGCGCCGAGGCCGAACATGATGAGCAGCGCGCCGATGAGCAGGGTGGACACGCCGGAGACGGTGGAGATCATGACGAGGAGGTCAGAAATCTTGACCGTGAAATAGGCCGGCGTGGCGATGACGATGCCAGACAGGATGAGCAGCAGGCCCGGGATGAAGGGACGCCCGGCGCGCCACTGTGTGAACCGCGCCCTGCGCGTCCGAGTCGTCGCCGCAGTGTCGGTGTCGGTGCCGGTGTCGGTGTCAGTGTCAGCAGACATTGCCGCGTCCTCGCTCCACGGACACGCCCACGTTCTTCGCGGACAGGGTCTTCGCGCCGATGGAGGTGGCGCGGACGTCGTCGGCGGTCAGCGATACGTGCTTGGCGTAGAGGCCCCACGTGCCAGGGTCGGCAGTCTGGGAGAGCTGGCGGGCATCAATGCCCACGTTGGCGTCCTGCATGACCAGCGACCCTTCGATATCTGAGGCGCCGACGAGGAGATCGGTGGCCTCCACGCTGTTGTCGCCCTTGGCCTGAAGCGCCAGCGTGGACTCACCCACCACCGGCAGGTCCGTGGTGACATAGAGGCACAAGTCCGAGGCCACGGCATGCTCCAGCTTCAACCGCGCGGTGGGGACGTCCTCCTCGCCCTTCTTGTCGCTGTCCACGAAGAGCGAAAATCCTTCGCCCTCCAAGTGGCGCATGTTGACGTTGAAGAAGGTACCGGACAGCGCCAGGTTCGCCGTCAGACCGCCCTGCGCCACCGCGAAGCCCGCCACGCCGAATGCGGCGAAGCCCGCCACAAGACCCGCCGCCGCCTTCGGAACACTGATTCTGCCCACAGCGCCTCCTTAAAAAGTTAACCCTAAAAATTGTAGCTGAATCCCGACTCCCGGATTTCAAGCCCGAGGCCTTAAGGTAGGAGGCAGCATTGAGCCAAGCGATAAAGGAGCGCGCATGTACGGCTGGGTTGCCATCGCCGCATCGATCCCGGTGTGGCTGTATTTCTTCTACCGAGTCGGGGTGCTCTTCCGCTTCGTCCGCTCCGGCGGCCCCACGCAGCTCAACCGCTTCGACCGCCCTGCCGCGCGCCTAGGCCGCGTTATCACCGAGGTCTTCGGCCATACCCACTTCAAGGGCCGCCCGCTGGTCAACGCCGCGCACTGGCTGGTCATGGTGGGCTTCCTCTTCGG
Source organism: Corynebacterium sp. BF-R-2 (assembly GCF_024586525.1). Taxonomy (NCBI): domain Bacteria; kingdom Bacillati; phylum Actinomycetota; class Actinomycetes; order Mycobacteriales; family Corynebacteriaceae; genus Corynebacterium; species Corynebacterium sp. BF-R-2. The sequence goes on from NZ_JAMFTP010000005.1 coordinate 55,691, forward strand.
CATCGTCGTGTGGTTTGAGGCCTATATCCAAACCTTCGCGCCGGGTAAGGGTTGGCCGTGGCTCAGCGACTGGCCGGTGTACCACTTCATCGAGGAAGTCCTCGGCATCGCCACGGTGCTAGGCATCAGTTTCCTCGCCGCGGTGCGCCTCAAGCTCGGCCACACTGAGCGCGGCAGCCGCTTCTACAACTCGCAGGTCTTCCCGGCGCGCTTGGTGGAAGGCATTGTGTTCATCGAGGGCCTCGGCATGCTCCTCGTGAAGGCCTCCACCATCGCGACGTTTGGCGGTGGGTCGCCGTGGACTGATTTCGTGACGATGCATGTGGCGGGGATGATGGGGGCGTCGCCAAGCATGGTGCAGTTCTTTGCCCTAGTGAAACTCCTGTCGGGCCTTGTCTTCATCGCGTGCATCGCGCGGTACTTCCAGTGGGGTGTCATGTGGCACCGTTTCATGGCGTTCTTCAACATCTTCTTCCAGCGCAACGCCGACGGTGCGAAGGCGCTGAAGTCCCTGCCCACCCCGGACCTGGAGGAAGACCTCACGCCGGGCAGTTGGAAAATGCTTCTCGACGCCACCTCCTGCACCGAATGCGGCCGCTGCCAAGACCTGTGCCCCGCGTGGAACACCGAGAAGCCGCTAAGCCCGAAGAAGGTCATGATGGACCTGCGGCAGGGGGCGCTGGATAATTACAACCCGCACGAGGGGCTCAACGTGCTGGCCATGGCCGGCACGATTGATGACGACGTCCTGTGGGCCTGCACCAACTGCGGCGCCTGCGTGGACCAGTGCCCGGTCGATATCGAGCACATCGACCACATTGCGGACCTGCGCCGCTTCAAGGTTCTGGCGGAGTCCGATTTCCCGTCCGAGCTCACCGGCATGTTCAAAAACATCGAGACCAAAGGCAACCCGTGGGGCCGCAACGCCTCGGAGCGCCGCACGTGGATTGATGAGGCCCGCGCCGACGGCATTGAGGTGCCGATTATCGGCGAGGACGCCACGGATTTCTCCGACCTGGAGTACCTGTTCTGGGTTGGGTGCGCGGGTGTGTACGACGACCAGGGCCGCGCCACGACGCGTGCCGTGGTGGACATGCTGCATACCGCCGGCGTGAAATTTGGTGTGCTGGCCACCGGCGAATCCTGCACGGGTGACCCTGCGCGCCGTGCCGGCAACGAGTTCCTCTTCCAGGTGATGGCGGAGCAGAATGTCGCCGCGCTTAACGACGCCTTCGCCGGCGTCCCCTCCGGCCAGCGCAAAATCATCACGACGTGCCCGCACTGCTTCAACACGATTCGCAACGAATACCCCGACTTCGACGGCCACTTTGATGTTCTGCACCACACGCAGCTGCTTAACCGCTTGGTTCGCGAGAAGCTGCTCGTCCCCGTGCCGCGTTCGCCGGAGAACCGCCGCCCCGTCACCTACCACGACCCGTGCTTCCTGGGCCGCCACAACAAGGTCTTCGACCCGCCGCGTGAATTGGTTGAGGCCACCGGCGCTTCCCTGGCGGAAATGGACCACAACCGCGACGAGGCCTTCTGCTGCGGCGCGGGTGGCGCGCGCATGTTCATGGAGGAGCGCACCGGCCAGCGCATCAACGAGTTCCGTTCCGAGCAGGCCGTGGCCACCGGCGCTGCTGAGGTCGCCACCGGTTGCCCGTTCTGTAACGTCATGCTTACCGGCGGCGTGAAGGCCGTCGCCCCGGAAGCACAGCCCAAGGTCAACGACGTCGCGCTCATGCTTCGCGACGCCATCGCCCCCACCGGCGACCTCCCCGCCCCGCGCGAGAAGGCCTTCCTCGATACGCCGCGCCGCCTGCCTCTCTCCCCCGCCGCCTCCGCGACGGAAGCTCCCGCCCCAGCGTCCGAGCCCGCCGCTCCGTCCGCTCCTGCGCCTGCCGCTCCCCACACTCCGTCCGCCCCGGCTACGCCTGCCGCTGCGTCGTCGCCAGCGCCCGCTACCCCCTCCGCTCCCGCTGCGCCGAGTGCACCTGCCGCGCCGTCAGCGCCCAGCGCGCCCACCGCTCCGGCAGCGCCGAGTGCTCCGGTTACGTCTTCTGCTCCTAGCGCCCCGTCAGCATCGAATGCACCCAAGGCGCCTGCCGCGCCGTCAGCACCAAGTGCACCTGCCGCGCCGTCAGCACCAAGTGCGCCTAAGGCACCCGCAGCACCTAGTGCTCCAGCGGCCCCATCTGCGCCTGCTGCTCCTGCAGCACCGGCGGCTCCCCCAGCGCCAAGCGCACCGGCGGAAACGGGTGCTCCACAGGCACCGGACACACCCGCCGCACCCGCAGCACCTAGTGCTCCAGCGGCCCCATCTGCGCCGAAGGCACCCACTGCGCAGGCGGTCCCGGGCGCGCCTGCTGCACCGGCGGTTCCGGCTGCGCCGGGCGCGACTTCTGCGCCGGGAGTTCCGCAAGCGCCTCAGACGCCCAGTGCTCCGGCGGCACCACAAGCACCAGGCGCAGCAGCGTCACGAAACGCCCCAGACGCACCGAAGGCCCCGACGCCACCGACCGAGGACTAGTGCGACGTCGCCCACACTGTTGCGCTGAGCCCTTAAGAAAAGTAGGCGCGGTGAGGACGGCGCGGGTACTCTCTAGTCATGATTTCTGACGTGCCCTACGTCCTCGCCGCGGGCGAAAGCAACTACACCGACTCGTTGGTGTCCTTCGCATGGATTATGGCGGTAGCGCTGCTCGCGCCGCTGGTATCCCACTTGACGGGTAAGAAGATGCCGGCCGTGGCGCTGCTTATTTTCTTCGGCATGATTATCGGCCCTTCGATGCTGGATTTGGCGCACGAAGACCCAGGCATCGGCATGCTCAAGGAGCTGGGCGTCGGCGCGCTGTTCCTGCTTGCTGGCTTCGAGATCGACCTGGCAACGCTGAAGTCCAAGGAAGCCGTCACTGGCTTTTCCACGTGGGCAATCTGCATGGTGGCGTGCGGTATTGGTGCTTACTTCCTCATGGATGACATCCCGGGGGCTATCGTGATGGCGATTGCGCTGACGTCGACAGCGCTCGGCACGATTACGCCGATGCTGAAGCAGGACAAGCTGCTCGGCACGCGGGTGGGAGACTCGGTAATTATTCATGGTGCAATCGGTGAGGTTGCGCCTATCACTGCGATGGCCCTGCTGCTGGGTTCGCGGTCCACGCTGGCGACAATGCTCATCCTGCTCGCGTTCATCGGCATCGCGGTGGCCGTGGCGCTGATGCCATTTGCCATCACAACGCTGATGCCGTGGTTTAAGGACGCCTTCATTTCTGGGGCGGGGTCGACGAACCAGACCATCATGCGCCTCATCATCTTGATTCTGGCGATTCTCATGGCGGTGACGGCGGTGTTCGAGCTCGACATCGTGCTAGGTGCCTTCGCGGCCGGCATCATCCTGAACCGCATCATCCCCGATGAGTTTCACAAGGGTTTGGAGAACCGCCTCGACGTGGTGTTCTACTCCATGCTCATCCCGGTGTTCTTCGTCATTTCCGGCATGGCGATTGACTGGAACGTTATCGTGAGCGAGCCGGTTAAGGTCCTCGGAATCCCGCTGCTTATTCTGGTCACGCGCGGCCTGCCGGTGTTCCTGCGTGAGAACATTCACCACACTGGTTCCGATGTGGAAACCACGCGTGAGCGCATTCAGGTTGCCCTTTACGCGGCAACGGGCCTGCCGATCATTGTGGCTGTGATGTCGCTGGCGGAGTCCTCGGGAATCGTGGACAACGAGATGGCCTCCATCTTCATCGCCGGTGGCGCTCTGACCGTAGCTATTTTCCCGTTCATTGCCAGCCTGGTTCGCGAAAAGGAGCCGGTTAAGTCGGAAGAATAGGCTGCTAGAGTAGGGATTGTGACTAATCCTTTCAGCATGCGGCTTTCCGACGCCGAACGGACCGACGCCGTCAACGACCTCGCCCAGGCTCTGGGGGAAGGCCGTCTCTCGTTGGATGAGTTCGAGGAGCGTACCGACGCGGTGATGCAGGCCTCGACCCGCCGCGAGCTTGCGGATATCTTCATGGATATCCCCACCAAGGCCAGCACGGAGCTCAAGATCTACTCGCAGGGCGAGATGGAGCGCGCCTACCAGGCTACGAAAAAGCCACGGCTGGCCACCGCGATGGTGGGCTCGCTGGGGTTGATCTTTGGCTCGATAGTTTCTTTCAACGCTTTGACTGGACTGACAGCTGCCATGACGGGAACCGGGCTGCTGTTCCTCATTCCGGCGCTGTGGATCATGCTCTACGTGGCCAAGGTGGGTCCGGAGTCGTGGCACCGCCCGTCGCCGCGGCAGGTCGAGCGCCAACGCATGCGCGAACTCAAGGCTGCAGGAGCCCTGGAGCGCGCGCAGATGAAGGCGTTGGAGCAGGCGAAGTGGGAAGAGAGGCGTCGGCAAGCAGGCGAAATTACTGGAGACGCCATGAATCTGGCGAAACGCAAGCTAGAGGAGTGGAACCAGAAGTAACATAGCCCGCATGACTCACAATCGGATTTTTGATCAATCCACGAAACTGCAGGACGTTGCATATGACATTCGCGGCGAGGTGTCCGCGGAGGCCGAGCGCATGGAGTTCGACGGGCATAACATTCTGAAGCTCAACACCGGCAACCCGGCAGTGTTTGGGTTTGATGCGCCGGATGTCATCATGCGCGACATGATTGCGGCTCTGCCGACCTCGCAGGGATACTCGACGTCGAAAGGCATTGTGTCCGCACGTCGAGCGATTGTGACGCGCTATGAGCTGGAGGATTTCCCCGCGTTTGATGTCGATGATGTCTATCTGGGCAACGGTGTCTCTGAGCTTATTTCGATGGTGACGCAGGCGCTGCTTAACGACGGCGACGAGGTCCTCATCCCCGCCCCGGACTACCCCCTGTGGACGGCGGCGACGTCGCTGGCGGGCGGCACGCCGGTGCACTACCTGTGCGATGAGGAGGATGACTGGAATCCGTCGATTGAGGATATTCGGGAAAAGGTGACCGAAAAGTCCAAGGCGATTGTGGTCATTAACCCGAATAACCCGACGGGTGCGGTGTATTCGCGCGAGACGCTGCAGAAGATTGTTCAGGTGGCGCGGGAGAACAATCTGCTGATTTTGGCCGATGAGATTTATGACCGGATTTTGTACGACGGTGCGAAGCACATTTCGATTGCGTCGCTGGCGCCGGACCTGCTGACGATTACGTTCAATGGTTTGTCGAAGGCGTACCGCGTGGCAGGCTACCGTGCCGGGTGGATGGTGCTGACCGGTCCCAAGAATCACGCCCGCGGTTTCATTGAGGGCCTCGACCTGTTGGCGGGCATGCGACTGTGTCCGAATGTGCCGGCGCAGCACGCTATTCAGGTGGCGTTGGGTGGGCGGCAGTCCATCTATGAGCTCACCGGTCAGGGCGGGCGCTTGCTCAAGCAGCGCAACATTGCTTACGAGAAGCTCAACGAGATTCCCGGTGTCTCCGTGGTCAAGCCGATGGGCGCGCTGTATTGCTTCCCGCGCCTCGACCCGGAAGTGTATGACATTCGCGATGACTCGAAGCTCATGCTCGACATCTTGCGCGCCGAGAAAATCCTCATGGTGCAAGGTACCGGCTTTAACTGGCCCACGCCGGACCACTTCCGTGTGGTGACGCTGCCGTGGGCGTCGCAGTTGGGGAATGCGATTGAACGTCTGGGCAATTTCTTGGCCAGCTACCGCCAATAACGCAGGCGTGCCCTCCTCCCTGCTCGCATAACCGAGCGGGGAGGGCGGGGTGGTTAAGGGTCGCCGCGGGGTGGGGCTGGTCCGGCGGGTGATGCCTTCCCCGTGGGGGTGCTGGCTGCCCTCTGGTTCGGTTCGATGTCCCGACGGGCATTGCTCGCAGTGCCGGAAGTGTTTCCGGCGGTGCGGGCGTTGTGCAGGCGCTGGGAGCGGGGAGCGCGGTGCGGGTGAACGGGCTCGCGCGGGTCGCGGGGTCCTGGCGGCTGCCACTTGATTCGGCCATTCTCACGCACGATACGCCCGCGGCCGGGAAGGCCGTTGATGGCGTTGTGGTATGCGCAGAGCGGGGTGAGGTTTTCGGGGTTGGTTTCGCCGCCGTTGCGCCATTCGGTGATGTGGTGAATCTGGGCGTAGTCCGCGCCGCACAGGCAGCTATCCCAGGCGCAGGTGGGCTGCTCACCAATGGCCATGATGCGCTGCTTGTCGGAAGCGAGGCGCTGGGTGCGGTGCAAATCGACGGGGCCGTGAACGCGGTCAACGAGCATGACGAGGCCTTCCTCGGCGAGCTCACGCTCGATGAGTTCCGCACCGGTGATTCTCGCACCGTTAGAAAGCTGAACGACAATGTCACCCAGGTCAGGACCAGTGGAATCAGAGCCAGACGCTGCAGAAGGAACGGGATGGGAATCAGGGCGCGGGGTGGAAGGGTCTCCGAGGCGGCCGAGGATCTGGGCATATTCGGGAAGCTCCATGACGGCGAAGGTCTGAGCAACGGGACGGGCAAGGCGGCCCTCACGAAACGCGGCGGTGAACGAACCCACGGGGTCATCCTCGTCAATGTTGTAGCGCAAGTCCTCGATCACGGCTGGTGGTGCCGTCACCGTGAGCTTCGACATCTCCTTGCCCCTGCGGATGTTCACACCAGGCTTCGGGGCGGACGGAGGGGCGAGCTCGCGGAGCCGGGTGCGGGCATGCCGAGCGACGACCTTCTCATCACCGCTGATACTGCACAGCTCGATGCGCAAGTCCCAGGCCTCACGCTGTTTCGTGAGGCGACGGGCAAAACGCTCGATCAGCTTGAGAGTAGGCAGATCATGACTATTGGCGCGAGCGGCCTCGACAGCGCGGGCCTGTTTGCGGGAGAAGGAGGTGGGGGAAAAGTAGACGTCGAAAAGCGCCAGCAGGGACAGGGCTGCTGACTCCGGACCCCACGCCCGGAGCTGATCGAGACTGAGCCCCGCAACGCCGGCGACGAGCTCAATGCCCGCCGCCTGGCTGCGAAGATGCGCTTCAACTAGATTCATGCCAGCGACGCTATTGGGCACAGACGGCCTGCACAACAGTTCGGGACGAAGCCTGTGGACAACTTGTTGAAGGCATCAGCATAAGTTTGCATACTCGTGAAAATCGTTCACAATAGTAGGCATGACTCACCTAAGCCCATGGCGGACGGGACTTCTCGGATTCTTGGCAGCAGCAGCGCTCGCAACGTTGGCTGGCCTACTTATACTCCGCCCCACCAGTGCACTAATGGAGCACACCAGCCCTGAATTCGCGTCGACGTATGCCCTCAACCAGCCGCAAGTCGAAGGTACGGTCACGACTGTGGATAACCACTTGTGCAACGACCCGCACACAGGGAAAGCATTCGATGAGCAACCACTCATTCCAGCTTCTGGTGATGACACCTCCTGTACCCGCGTACTCCTTGACCTTACGTCCGGCGAAGACAAAGGCCGCTTAACGCAGCTTGTGTTTTATGGGGTGGCGGGTGAACCGTCGCTCACTACCGGCGACGAGGTCATGCTCTCACGCTCAGCGGACGGAACCTATGCCTTCGCAGACTACCGACGCGGTGGAAACCTAGCGTTGTGGGCGATCATCGCGGCGGTCATCATCGTGGGCTTTGCCGCGTGGCATGGCCTGCGCGCGCTGCTAGGTTTGGGGATTAGCCTCGCCATCGTCCTGTTTTATCTCGTGCCTTCGCTGGTGGAAGGGCACGCGCCGCTGCCGCTGGCTATGGTGGCCTGCGCGGCGATCATTTTCCTCGTCGTACCACTCGTCCACGGAGTGAATTGGAAGTCCGCCTCGGCGCTGGGTGGCGCATTGGTGGCGTTGGGGATTGCGGGGGCGCTGGGGTGGGCGTCGATAAGCAGCACGGCGTTGACCGGAGCCAGCTCGGAAGACAACCTCAAGTTACTGCTCTACATGCCCGGGGTGCCCATCGTGGGTGTGCTGTTGTGCGGGTTCATCGTGGGCGCGCTCGGCAGCCTCAACGACATCGCGGTGGCACAGGCCTCTACCGTGCGGGAGTTGCACGCAGCTGATCCTGCGGCGGGGCCCGGAAAGCTGTTTGCGTCCGCAATGAAGGTGGGCCGCGACCACATCGCGTCCGTGGTGTATACCATCGTGCTGACCTATACCGGCGCGGCGCTGCCGCTGCTCATCCTCATCACGGCGGCGCAGCGCCCGGCGGGTCAGATTCTGTCCAGTGACCTCGTGGCTACGGAGGTCATGCGCTCGCTGCTCGGCGCCATGGCCTTGACCCTCGCGGTGCCACTGACCACGGCAATTGCGGCGTTTACGATGCCGGAAGGACGCGGCCCAAGGCGTCAACAGTCCAGCCGGCCGCGCGCCAAGCATCGACGTTGAGCACGTTACGGCCATCGATGATGTGGCGGCGCGCGACGAGCTCACCTGCGGCTTCGGGGTCAAGGTCGCGGAACTCCTGCCACTCGGTGGCGAGGATGACGAGCTCGGAGTCCTTGAGGGAGGCGTCGGCAGTCGGCGCGTAGTTGAGGGTGGGGAAAACCTTCTTGGCGTTCTCCATGCCCTCCGGGTCGAAGACCGTCACAGCGGCGCCGGCCAGCGAAAGCGAACCGGCGACAGACAGGGCCGGGGAATCGCGGACGTCATCGGAGTTCGGCTTGAAGGCGCAGCCCAGCACGGTGACGCGGTGGCCGAGGAGAGAGCCGTCGAAGGCATTCTTGGCCAAGTCGACAACGCGGTCACGGCGGCGCATGTTGATGGCGTCGACCTCGCGGAGGAAGGTCAGAGCCTGGTCGGCGCCGAGCTCACCAGCGCGGGCCATGAAGGCGCGGATGTCCTTAGGCAGGCAGCCGCCACCAAAGCCCAGGCCAGCGCCGAGGAACTTGCGGCCGATGCGCTCGTCGTGACCAATGGCGTCGGCAAGCTTGACCACGTCAGCACCGGCAATCTCGCAGATTTCGGACACGGCGTTGATGAAGGAAATCTTGGTGGCGAGGAAAGCATTGGCGGAGACCTTGACCAACTCGGCAGTCTGCAGATCCGTCACGATGAACGGGGTGTTCTGCACGAGCGGCTGGGCATAGACCTCGCGGGCAAGCTCTTCGGCTCGGCTTTCACCCGCGCGGACGCCCAAGACGATACGGTCCGGGGTAATGGTGTCCTTGACGGCGTAGCCCTCGCGGAGGAACTCCGGGTTCCACGCGATTTCCACGCTGGTGCCCTCCGGGGCGAGGTCATTAGCCATCTGCTGCAGCTCCGCCGCAGTGCCCACCGGGACGGTGGACTTACCGAAGATGACGTGCTCGCCCTTGAGACGCGGAACCAGCTCGGTGATGACCGACTTAACATAAGTCAGGTCCGCTGCATAAGAGCCGTGGGCCTGCGGGGTACCCACACCGAGGAAGTGCAGGTTGGCAAACTCTGCGGCGTCGTCATAGCTGGTGGAAAAATCCAAGCGACCGGACTCGATGTTGCGCTCGAGAACCTCCGGCAGGCCAGGCTCGTAGAACGGCACGCGGCCGTTCTTCAACGCCTCAATCTTCTTTTCATCTACATCTACACCGAGTACCTCGTGGCCGAGCTCCGCCATACAGGCGGCGTGCGTCGCACCCAGGTAGCCGGTACCAATAACAGTCATACGCATAACCGGCTATTTTAGGCGCTACGCAGACGGCATGCGCGACGGGGCTGAAAAGTTTAACGGAAGTTCAGATAGGACTTCGACGGCGTCGGCCCGCGCTGGCCCTGGTACTTCGATCCCAGTGCGCCAGAGCCATACGGTGCTTCCGCCGGCGACGACATCTGGAAAATGGCCAACTGGCCCACCTTCATGTTCGGCCACAGGGTAATAGGCAGGTTCGCCGTGTTCGAGAGCTCCAGCGTGATGTGACCGGAGAACCCCGGATCGATGAAGCCCGCCGTGGAGTGCGTCAGCAGACCCAAACGTCCCAGGGAAGACTTGCCCTCCAAACGCCCCGCGAGGTTCGCCGGGAGCGTGAACTTCTCCAACGTTGCGCCCAGCACGAACTCGCCCGGATGCAGGACGAAGGCATCGCCGTCCGCGACCTCGACCTCACTGGTGAGGTCCGGCATCTCCTCTTTGGGGTCAATGTGCGTGTAGCGCGAGTTATTAAACACGCGGAAGAACTTGTCCAAGCGCACGTCGATAGAAGAGGGCTGAACCATCTCAGCGTCATAAGGCTCGATGCTCAGACGCTCGGGGCCATCTGCTGCGATGGCGGCACGGATGTCACGATCAGAAAGAAGCACGGCTTATAGTCTACGCGGCCCTAGGCCTACTCCCCTCCTACAGGGCCATTTGCGGACCTTCCCAGTGGCGGTGCTAAGCTTTTATCCGTGCATAACGTGCACCGTGCCGACGTAGTTTAATGGTAGAACTGCAGCTTCCCAAGCTGCTGGCGCGGGTTCGATTCCCGTCGTCGGCTCCACCGTCGTCGGCTCCACCGTCGTCGGCTCCACTGTCATGAGTCGCGACATACTTGACAGGTGAGTCGCGACATCGTTGACAAACCGGCTTCTCAGTTTGTTTTGTTCTGGGGTGCCGGTTTTCCAATTCTGGTGCTAGGGGCGCACCCCTTCACTCACCAGAAGCAGAAAAAGCCTGTGGCCCCCAGCTCCATCAGGAACCAGGGGCCACAGGCAGCACACCGCATGCACTAGCAGCTCACGCTGCCAGCCACCGGGCTAGCAGCTATGCACGACGACGGTTACCCATCAGCGCACCAGCCGCCATAATCAGACCACCCAACAGCAGCCACGGCGCAATACCGTTGCCACCAGTCTTAGGCAGGTCACCGATCCAGACGTTGGCGATATTCGCTGTGGCATAAATCTTGCCAGTCGTCTCATCGGTCGTCGACTTCGGGTCGACGAATGGGAAGGCATCACCCGTAGTCCACTCGCCGGCGGACCAGAACTTCAGCTTCCCATCGGTGTCAATCTTGAAGCTAATCGGCTCCGGCAGGAGCTGGTAATTCTTGCCTGACGTACTTGGTGCCTTGGTCTCAGCAAGCCAGTACGGCTGGCCAATTTCAAGATCTTTTACGGTGAAGGTGGCCGAACCTTTCTCGACCGGAAAGACCGGCTGAGCACCATCCATCTCCTTGTTATTGGCGATTACGAAGGAAGCATCCGTCAGCTTGTCTTCATGGTTGTCTGCAGAAACCTTGGTGAAGGTGAAGTTGGCGCCCTTAGACTCTTCAATCCAGAAACTCTGAGCCAAGTCATCCTTATTCGCGTGCTGCAATACTGTCTTGCCTCCGGACTCAATGGTCTCGAAGAATACATACCGCCCAACGCTCAATTTATCCTTGATGCTGGTCAGGTCCACAGCTACGTCTTTATAACCGTTACGGATGTCATCTTGGGTCAGCGGATTTTCGGAATTGATTCCATACTGGTATACCGGCTTGTCAGCCCTTTCGCCGCTTTCGCTCACAGCGTAGACCTCAGTCTTCAGTACATACTTAGTTTGAGGATCAAGTCCTTCAAAATCGACTCGGTCATAGGCCTTGTCGACTTCGTTCAAATCCACCGTCTGCAAGCGAAAGTCGTCGAAGCGTTTTTCTTCAAGGGAAGCGGTCGTTGTCATCATGAGATCACTGCCGCCTGGAACGATTACAGTTTGCCAAGGAAGCCACTTTCCATTACCAGTGCCATTAGGATCAAAGTACTGGCTTCCTTTAGGCTGAAGGACTTGGTAATTGACATCCACAGTACTCAAGTCAACATTTTCGAGAACCCATGCAGCAATGATCTTTCCCCGATCCATCGCTTCGTCCCGCGCTGTGCTTCCTTTCGGCTGCTGTTCCTTGAAGGCTTCTTGCAAGCTTGCCTTATCCCAGCCAACAAGGTTCAACACTGCACCATATACAGCCGTAAACGCGTACTCCTTTTGGAGTTCACCCAACCCGGCCTGCTTGGCGATATCAGTAGTGGCCCGTACGATATGCGCCTGAGCCTTAGCACCGTCCGCACCGTTATAATAAAGCTTTTCCAAAAGGTAGCTGACAGCACGCTGGTTTTCAAGAGGCAGTGGTTCACCCGTCGCAGGATTGAAATCGGTCTGACGCTGCACCCAGTCTGCTGGGTTCAAACTAGGTTCTTTCCCAGGGTAACCGTAGAAGGGTTGAATACATAGTCCACCAATGGTTACGTTGCCATTTACGTCTTTGAGCTTAAACGGTCCGGAGGGACCGTTAAAGCCATAGAGGTCATCGGTTTGGTAGGTCGGAATGATTTTATGCGACGTCGCTCCCACCGGGAACTTCTGAATATCTCCGAGCCCATGCACCAACGAATTATCCGCGGCTTTGGCGATCTCTTTGCCCTCCACCTCAACGGTAGTTTTCACGCCACTGGGCTCGCTGGCAAAAAGCGACTTTACGGAGAGCTGAGTACCAGCTTCGACCAACGCGGAGTCAACAGGCTTATCATCCTCGGTAGCTACGCCTACCGAGTAGGTAACAATTCCTGCTGCTCGATCGACCTTGGAGTCTTTGATGACTAGCTTATAGCCTTTTTCAATTCCGGTTTTCCCGTCAGGTTTGCCACCAGGATAGTAAATTTCGAATCCGTAACCCTCAGCAAATCCAGGGAATAGAGACTTCGGGTCGGCCTTTACGGTCACCGTAGCGCCTTCAAACTTCGAACGCGACGTAATCTTAATGCGATCCTCGTATGGATTATCTCGAGAAATCACACGGGCCGTAGCATCGATATCGCCGACAGTCTTCAGCTCGAAGTGCTCATCAGAGCTAGCCAAGTCCACATTCAGCGAACCTGGCCCCAGTGGCTGCATATTCAAATGGTCCTCGACACGAGCACCCGACTTCTTGCGGAAGCCCATCTCTACAACGATCTTGCCACCATTAGGAACCGTGATACCCTCAACGTCCTGCGAGAAGGTAACACCACCCCAATGGTTGCCACTCAGGTCATCCAGAACGCCGACGCCTTCGTCAGCCTTACCCTCAATTTCCTTGATGACAGAGCCATCGGCATTCAACACCGTCAGCTTCGGCAACATCGCGTTGTTATCCAAGAAAGCACCATTGATGTGCTTAACCTGGGCAGACACCGCGCTGTCGATATCGCCACCTTTATCAAACTCACGGGTCATCGTGACCTTAAAGTCACCGCGAGTGCGCAAGGCCTCAGTTTTAGTGGTCAGCTTGCCGTTGTCGACATCTTTGGTCCACTCGTCTTCATCAGGAATTCCACCAGGAATCCGGACGTCGCCAGCCTTCTCGTTCTGATTAGCTGAGGCAAACAGATACACATCGAAATCATCAGCACTACTGTTGCTAGAAGCACGCAGCTGAATAGAAATGACGTTCTTAGGGTTCTGGCCTTCCCAGATATCCAGCTTCCTATCGTTGGCGCCGGTATTGCAGCCCGAGGTATCAATGGCGATCAGGCTTGCCTTACCACCAGTCTTCTCAAGAACTTCCACATTCCTGGAATTCAAACGGCAGGTGTGCGTCTGCTTCTTCAAAATGATATCGCCATTCTCAGCAAGACCCTGGATAAGCGAACCACGCTTATCGCGTACAACAATCTTATTGACAAACATGGTCGTCGTGTACGAACCACCAATGGCAGAGTTCAAGATCGGATAGTTAGTACTACCCCGCTCTACGGTTGGGGCATCAGTGTCAAGACGACGCGTACCAGACTGGGTGTCGGCTGCGCGGTTTTCTTTTTTGGCCTTGTCAATCTTCTCCTGCTTTTCAGCAGAAGGATCCGGCAAGAAACCAGCATCCTGCACCTTAGCCTTAGCCGGAATATCACCCTTATCCAGGATGGAGTACTCACCCTCCTTGGAAGACTTAACCTTCAAGGTCAAAGTCTCCGGCGGAGTAGTCTTCAAGCCGTAGTAATCGATAACGATCTTATCCAGCTTGTCCTCATCGTCATAGATGAAGCCATAAGCATCCTCATCAACGACGACGCCGTCAGCCTCAACCTCAACAATCTCATCAATCCCGGCATCGGACTCACGAGAAATACCATAGAGAGCATCATCAGAGACCTTCTCCTTGCCAGTTTCACTATCACGCCATGCCTTAGCATCCCGGTCATCAATCGTCACAGTGTCAATATCACCATCACGAACAACACTCACCGGATCCTTGGAATCCTCCGGCTTCTCAACAGCTTCGGACGCTTCAGAAGCTTCCTCACCAGAAGCAGACGCAGAAGCAGGCGCCGAATCAGATGCAGAAGCAGGCGCATCATCGATAGCCGTTTCCACCGACGTACTCTCCTCAGCCAGCCCATCGACATCGGATGCCTCGTCATAAGCAACCAAAGCCTCGTCAGCCTCGGGATCCTCCTGGGCAAAACCAGCAGGAGCAAACAGCATCATCGCACCAACCAAAGCAACAACGACACCAACAATAAACACAGCCATAGAGCCACGCGAAGCGCTCACAGCGAAATTCTTAAGATGAGACACAGTAGCTCCAAAAGGAAATAGAGAGAAAAAAGAACGCTTCTTCACTAGCTTTCACCCTTCCGACGACGCGAAAGCCACAAACCAGCGAAAATCAACACAGCACCGACACCCACAAGACCCAGCACACTAGCACCAGTAGACGCCAACACATTCACCGAACGAGAACCAGACTCAGAACCAGAACCACCCTCCGGCGGCTCCTCACCCAGAACCTGAACGCCACGCTCAGTCGTTACACCAGGCCCATCAGGATGAGTCGTACGCTCCCTTGGAGGAAAACCCTCACGCGGCGGACGATCACGATCATCAGTAGTCGACTCACCCGGCCTCTCCCGAGTCGTCGTCTCCGGAGGAACCTTCGGCGACGTCGTCTTCGCAGTAGTCGTCTTCGGAGTAGTCGTCTCCGGGGGAACCGGAGGAGTAGTCGTCTTCGGAGGAACCGGCGGAATGGTAGTCTCCGGCGGAGTCGAAGGACGCCCCTTCATCACCGCAACAGAGTCATACTCAAACTCCGTACCAGCCGGATTACCCAGAGGAAGAATAATCAGACGCGGATCCGACAAACGATAATCATGCTGGGTATCTGGCGCAGACTCCTCCACCAAATACAAACCAGGATGAAGGCCAGTAAACAAAGCCTTACCCTCAGCATTCGTCAGCTCAGACGCAACCTTGTCCACACCAGCCTCACGCGCCTTAGCCACAGTCATCTTCTTAGCAGCAGCACGACCAGCCTCAGTCGTGACATCAACACCACGAACCTTAAAAAGCGTGAAAGAAAGACCCGCAACCCCACCATCAGGCAAAGCACCAGGCTCACGATCATCAAAAGGATTCAACGGAATCTTACGAAACGTCACATCAATCAAACGCGACGAATCCACCGCAGAAGCACTAACACCCCGGTCATTACCGGAAATCACACGCTCATCCGCAGCAGCCACAGGACCAGCAAGACCAGCACACAACGCAACCACGAACACCGAGGAAGAAAGGGAATAATGTTTTTTCATAAACTTTTTCTTTGTTAAGAGATAGTCTGCTCACATCGGTTAGCAGTAACGGGCTAGCAAGTGGCCAAGAACCACGGATCCATAAGGGACTTAGGCATGATTCTTAACAATTTGCCCATAACCTATGCGACTCCTTCAAATATTATCTAAGTTTCTTTCAGGACTCAACTTAGACGCCAGCATTTTTTAAGGTTGTTTCAAGCAAAAGTCTTGAAAATTTGCTCTTCGCGCAATTAGTGCTTGGCGGGAACGCGGTACTCACGTTCTTTGGCCAAGAAAATGCTGAGTTGATATCTCTCTGAGCAGGTGCGTCGTCAGTCCCCCATCAATGCGCTGCGCTTTCCGACGCCCATCCCCAATCCCCGCACCCCTTCACTCACCAGAAGCAGAAAAAGCCTGTGGCCCCCAGCTCCATCAGGAACCAGGGGCCACAGGCAGCACACCGCATGCACTAGCAGCTCACGCTGCCAGCCACCGGCCTAGCAACTATGCGCGACGACGATTACCCATCAACGCACCAGCCGCCATAATCAGACCACCCAACAGCAGCCACGGCGCAATACCGTTACCACCAGTCTTAGGCAGGTCACCAATCCAGACGTTAGCGATATTCGCGGTGGCATGAATCTTGCCGGTCGTCTTATCGGTCGTTGACTTCGGGTCGACGAATGGGAAGGCATCACCTTCGGTCCACTGGTTAGCAGACCAGAACTTCAGCTTCCCATCATTGTCGATCTTGAAGCTAATCGGCTCTGGCAATAGCTGGTAATTCTTACCTGCATCGCCCTGCGGAGCCTTGGTTTCTGCAATCCAGTACTGCTTGCCTACTTCAAGGTTCTCCACAGTGAAGGTGGTCGAATCGTTTTCTGCCTTATCAACCGCCTTGGCGTTAGCCATTTCCTCATTATCAGCGATAACGAAGGAAGCGTTCTTCAGCTTATCCTCGTGGTCATCAGCAGAGACCTTGGTGAACTGGAAGCGAGCACCCTTTAGCTGCGGCTTGTCATCAATCCAGAAGCTCTGTGCCTCATCGTTAGCATCGATGTGCTTGACGATATCGACACCGTTGGAGTCCGTTACGCTCTCCTTGAATACGTAGCGGGAGCCAGCCTTCAGATCCTTCTCGTTCACATCATTGTTCAAGTCGACCTTGACGAACCAGGAGCTTTGAGCAGAGGACTCAGCCTTGACAGCAGACTCGTTGGAATAGATGACGTGCTCGGACTTGTCCGCATCAACACGAACCAGCTCAGTCTTGAGCTTGTAGTCACCAGCAGTCAGACCAACGTAATCGATACGGTCGTAGGCCTTATCTACGTTTTCAATATTGACGCGAGTACTTCGCCACTCGCCGTAGTCAACCTTTGCAGGGTCCTTGTCACCATCAAGAGCGGCGGTAGTACTCATGCGGGAGTTACCGTTTCCTCCGCCACCTGGGACAAGCACCATCTGCCACGGTTGAGCATTAGCGCTCTTAAATCGCACAATTTGGTAGTCCGTAGACTTCTCCAGATCATCATTGCTCAGGACGTACTTAGCAATGACTGCACCCTTGTCAATGATCTCGCGGCGCTTAGGGTTTCCCGCAGAGGTGTACTTGCTGAAGATCTCATCCAAGTTGTCGTTGTTGTAACCAAGGAGGTTCAGAACCGCACCATATACAACGGCGTACGCTTCAGCGCCCGTGTAGTAACGCCCAGCTGAATCCTTGACACCTGCCTCTCGAGCAATACGCTCTGCATTATTGATGATTTCCTGACGAGCTTGGCTAGCCTTGCCACCACCGGCAGAGTTCAGCTGCTTAACCAAGTAACCGAGTGCCCCCTGGTTCTCCATGGAAATTGGGGTTTCGCTTACTGGGCTGTAGTCCGACGGGAAAAGCTCCCAATTGTCACGTACGGGCTCAGAGGTATCCGGATACCCCAAATTTGGCTGGATACACAGACCACCGTAGGAAACGACCTGACCATTTTCGTCCTTCAAGACGAATGGACCTGGAGAGCCGTTGAAACCGTGCTGGGCCGAGTTGGTCATAATCAAAGGGTGAAGACGGAATACTGGGTAAAGATTAATGTCTCCACCAGTTCCCTCAGTCCAAGTCTTTTCGGCAGCCTTCTTGAGCTTCTTTCCGGACAGCTCAACAGTGGTCTTAACCGTCTCCGGAGTGCGGCTGAACGCAGACGAAACGGTAAACTTGGTTCCTGCCTCTACGAGTGCAGTTGCGCGTTCTCCAGCTCCATCAACAGGGTAAACCTCGTAAACGACCTCATTCTTATCCGCCGAGATAACGGTCTTCTTCAGGGAGTATCCCTGCTCAAGACCGGTATTGTTGTCGCCACCAATCTGGAACGAGTAGGACTCCCCAGTCAAGATGCTATTTGGGGCATCGACTGTAACCTTCGCACCACTAAACTTGGAGCGAGAGTCGATGGTAATGACATCCTCGAAGGCTTTATCATCACGCTTAGTTGCTTCGGCGCGAGCTGCAATAGCGTCCTCGCCTTCGCCTTTAACTAGCTCGAAACGGTCGTCAGTCTTTGCCAAGTCAACGACTACTTCACCTGGTCCCAGAGGAAGGCGGTGTTCGCGGTCCTTAATAGGGGATCCCGGCTTTTGACGGAAGCCCATTTCCACGACAATCTTTCCGCCGCTTGGAACCTTAACGCCTTCGAGGCCGTCGAAGGTCATGCCGCCCCAGTCATTATTGTCTTTATCGGTTGCAAGACGGTAGCGGTCGTATGCTTTGCCTTCCAGCTTCTCAACGGGATTTCCCTCGGCGTCCAGAACCTTCAGGGTCGGCACCATGACGTCATTATCCAGGTACGTGCCATTGACGTGGTCAACCCGTGCAGTTACTTCATTGCCCAGAGTGCCGCCTACCGGGAAATCACGCGTCAGGGTGACATAGAAATCACGACCATTGGTTCCCTCTTTCGGCTTTACATTGGTCTTCAGGTTCTCACCAGTAGTCTCTTGCTCTTCTACCTCTGCAAACGGAGATGCCTTGAGATCGATAACGCCAGGCTGTTGACCTTGAACTGGGGACGCGTATACGCGCATGTCCAGCCTCGATGGATCGACCGCACCGACGTTCTTAAAGTGAGCGATAACACGGTTACGGGATCCTTCCCATACTGCCGCCTTGTTACCCAACTTGGTGGTGTCAATCTCAATATAATCAGACTTGTCCCCACTCATACGCGTAGCACGGACAGAACCAAGCTCCGTAGGGCCCTTTTGAAGGAATACGTCATTCAGACCGTTATCCAGCTGGTTATCTGGGTCATAAATGAAGATACGGTTGATGTACAGATCTCGATATGGGCGATTAGGGCCCAGGACCTCAGTCTGTAGGGCAACTTCGTAACCAGACTTTGCAGTGGGAGTGTCGACGAACTCAGTGGTCTCGATGAGCTTAGTTTCATTCTGGTGGTCGAAGATTGAATCCCCCTTTTCGGTCGAAGCCCACAGGCGACCACTGTATTTATTGATATCGCCACGGAAGTTAGAGCTCAACGTAACCTTAATCTGGTCAGAGCCCTCTTCCCAGAAGTCAATGGCCTTCTTGGGGGAACCATCGCCACCATTACACTTACTCAAATCCAGCTCAAGATAATTCGTGCTGGTATTAGTAGTTTCCCTGTAGAAAGCACCGTCGGGCTCATTCAGAGTACACGTGGTCCGACCCTTGGAAATTTTGACGGTCTTATTGCGATCCGCGAAGCCTTTTGGCTGCTCGGCATTGCTCCTGTCGATATCACCGTCGTACTGCAGCACAATCTTGTTTGCATAAAGAGTGGTGTGCTTTTCCTTTGGCTCCCCACCGACGCTAAATACAAAGGTAGGGTTATTGGTGTTCGCGTTTTCGACGTCAAAGCTCTTCAGTTCAACCTCACGGCTACCGGTTTGGTTTTCCGCGGCGCGGTTTTCTTTTTTGGCCTTGTCAATCTTCTCCTGCTTCTCGGCAGAAGGATCCGGCAAGAAACCAGCATCCTGCACCTCAGCCTTAGCCGGAATATCATCCTCATCCAGGATGGAGTACTCACCCTCCTTGGAAGACTTAACCTTCAAGGTCAGCATCTCCGGCGGAGTAGTCTTCAAACCGTAGTAATCGATAACGATCTTATCCAGCTTGTCCTCATCGTCATAGATGAAGCCATAAGCATCCTCATCAACGACGACGCCGTCAGCTTCTACCTCGACGATTTCATCAATACCGGCATCGGACTCACGAGAAATACCATAGAGAGCATCATCAGAGACCTTCTCCTTGCCAGTTTCACTATCACGCCATGCCTTAGCATCCCGGTCATCAATCGTCACAGTGTCAATATCACCATCACGCTCGACACTCACCAGGTCCTCAACAACCTCCGGCTGCTCAACAGCTTCGAACGCTTCAGAAGCTTCCTCACCAGAAGCAGAATCAGACGCAGACGCAGGCGCCGAATCAGATGCAGGAGCATCATCGATAGGTGTTTCCACCGACGCGATCTCCTCAGCCAGACCATCGACATCGGATGCCTCGTCATAAGCAACCAAAGCCTCGTCAGCCTCGGGATCCTCCTGGGCAAAACCAGCAGGAGCAAACAGCATCATCGCACCAACCAAAGCAACAACGACACCAACAATAAACACAGCCATAGAGCCACGCGAAGCGCTCACAGCGAAATTCTTAAGATGAGACACAGTAGCTCCAAAAGGAAATAGAGAGAAAAAAGAATTCTTCTTCACTAGCTTTCACCCTTCCGACGACGAGAAAGCCACAAACCAGCGAAAATCAACACAGCACCGACACCCACAAGACCCAGCACACTAGCACCAGTAGACGCCAACACATTCACCGAACGAGAACCAGACTCAGAACCAGAACCACCCTCCGGCGGCTCCTCACCCAGAACCTGAACACCACGCTCAGTCGTTACACCAGGCCTATCAGGATGAGTCGTACGACGTCCTGGAGGAAAACCCTCACGCGGCGGACGATCACGATCATCAGTAGTCGACTCACCCGGCCTCTCCCGAGTCGTCGTCTCCGGAGGAACCTTCGGCGACGTCGTCTTCACAGTAGTCGTCTTCGGAGTAGTCGTCTCCGGGGGAACCGGAGGCGTCGTCGTCCTCGGAGGAACCGGCGGAATGGTAGTCTCCGGCGGAGTCGAAGGACGCCCCTTCATCACCGCAACAGAGTCATACTCAAACTCCGTACCAGCCGGATTACCCAACGGAAGAATAATCAGACGCGGATCCGACAAACGATAATCATGCTGGGTATCCGGCGCAGACTCCTCCACCAGATAAAGACCTGGGCCAAGACCAGTAAACAAAGCCTTGCCCTCAGCATTCGTCAGCTCAGAAGCAACCTTGACAACACCAGCCTCACGCGACTTAGCCACAGTCATCTTCTTAGCAGCAGCACGACCAGCCTCAGTCGTGACATCAACACCACGAACCTTAAAAAGCGTGAAAGAAAGACCCGCAACCCCACCATCAGGCAAAGCACCAGGCTCACGATCATCAAAAGGATTCAACGGAATCTTACGAAACGTCACATCAATCAAACGCGACGAATCCACCGCAGAAGCACTAACACCCCGGTCATTACCGGAAATCACACGCTCATCCGCAGCAGCCACAGGACCAGCAAGCCCCGCACACAACGCAACCACGAACACCGAGGAAGAAAGGGAAAAATAATTCTTCATAGACATCATCTCTTATCGAGGGGCAGCTCGCGCTACAGCCTTAACTAGGGGAGGCTGCAACAACTTTTAAACATCTGCCTAGCAAATTTTAGGATTACTCAAAATAATACTCAACATTTTTCAGCTGCACAAGCTGAGACGAAGCCTTTTGACAGTTGGATTTAAGGTGGATGGCAGGGGCGTCGTCAAGCAGCGAACGCCGCGCCAAAGGCCACCAGGTGTTCATCTCACTCGCCGACACTATTCTAAGAATCTGCTGGCAAAAAGTCGCACAGTGGGTCATGACGGCTGGCGCAGCAACGGTGACGGTTGTGCGCGGCGGACACCCCATGAAGCAGCCCAATGACCGTCGCACTCACCACAACCGCGAGGTGCAGGAGGGTCCCAACTCTTGTACGCCCCAACTCACACCATCTCCTACGCTGCCCACGCTCACAGCAACCCCAAGCATGCACCACGCGCAGCTGAAATCGACAGCGAAACCGCCGGCGATACCGCAGCACCTGGTGGCCATCGCACAGTGATAACAGCGCTCACAGCATACAACGTCCCGCGATGCCGGCTCCATGAACAGCATGCCCAGGCGCAGTACACCATCGGGGTCCTGGCCCATCTATCGATCGGCTTCAGCATGAAAGGTATTCGTCCGTGCATTCCTCTCTAACGCAGCAAAATCCCCACCCGTTTCCCGGGAGGAAACGAATGGGGATTGGGGTACGGGGAGATTAGTCCTCGTCCTCACTTACTGGGTGGGCGCTGCCAGCTTCCGCCTCAGCTTCGTCGCTTTCCGACGTCCCCCCTGCGCTAGCTTTCCTCATATTCCGTAGCCACCACACCATGGCGGCGATAATAACCAAGGCAAGGGCGATAAGCAGCCACATCCACCACTGCATGAAGCTAGCCTTGTCCTCAAAGACGTGGGACTCTTCTGCATCCATCGGCACGCGGTGCGCATGCACGAGCAGTCGGTGGGTATTGATGCCGTATGGCGTACAGGTAATCAGGGTGAGAAGGTCCTCGCCTTCCTTCGGCTGCAGCGAATCGGTTTCCTCCGGCAGCACAACCTCAATATCGTGCACCTCATATTTCAGCTGCTCACCAAAGGTAGAAATGTAGATGCCATCACCTTCTTCTACATCCACCAGGTTGTCCCAGAGTGTTGCATTGGACAGTCCGGTGTGACCGGTAATCACGGAGTGGTGACCCTCACCACCCACCGGAAGTGCCGAACCAAAGAGGTGGCCCAAGCCCTTTTGCAGGGTCTTATCATCCGTGCCGTGGTAGACCGGCAGCTTCGAGTCAATAGACGGGATAACCACCTGGCTCATCGCGGAGCTACCACTCAATTGCTTCAAGTATTCCTGGTACGCAACATTGTCTTCACTCACGCGGGCAAGCCACGGGTCCAGAATCGGCGCATCCCCGTGCTCGTCGTTATAGCGACGAGCCTCCTCGACGGCCTGGTTCTTTTCCTCAGGCGACATTTCTTTAACGTCTTGCTCGTAGAGCGCGGCGACTTTCTGCTGCTGCACGTTATTCCACTGGGTGGCATATACCGGGTACAGCATGACAAGAAGACCCACGATGACCAGGAGTATCGGCAGGAATACGCGCTTAAGCATAGACTGTTTTTCCGTCTTGCGGGGTTTGGCAATCTGTTCGGTCATTGAGGGTCCTCTAAATCTATGTATTTAGTTGGATATAGGGAGAGAAAGTGAAGATAGGAAGCAGCCGAGCTTAAGAGAGCGCCCAGCACACGTTATTCGATATGGAATTGTACAACGCCCCGGAAAAATCAGGGCACTAAAAGCGGCGGGGATTTTTGTACCACCCTCCCCGCGGGGGCGGCGCAAGCCAAAAGGCCCGGAAATGATTTCCGAGCCTAGTGGTTTAGCAGGCTAGCACCTAGTGCTTAGGCCTTAACGGAGTTGCGGCGTGCTGCGAAGAAACCGCCACCGATGATTGCCAGACCAGCCATGACGATGGCGATGAAGCCAGCGCCACCGGTGTTAGGCAAGTGGTTCTCATCGGAGTAGTTGTCGACGGTTGCGGTGTTCTTAATCTCGGTGATGTTACCGTTAGCGTCGGTAGTAGCGTGCTCGCCCTTCTTCAGCTTGAACGGGATGAGAGCATCGTACTTGACGTAGCCGGCAGGAGCCTTGGTCTCCTTCAGGCAGTAGTCGTTAGCCTTGTCCTCGTTATCGGCGAAGTCGGTGACGTGAATGCCCTTGATGGTGACGGTGCCGTTCTCGTCGGTGGTCCACGAGGTCTCGCCCTTGACCTCCTCTGCGGAGGTGTTAGGAGTCTGCTTCCAAGCATCACCGTCAGCCTGGCACTGGACGAGCTGGAACTCGGCGCCCTTCAGCTTCTTGTCGGTGTTGTTGCCGTCCTGCTTGACGATCTTCAGGTCACCCCAGTAGGTGTCAACCTCGTTGGACGTAACGGTGGTGTCGTACTCACCCTTCGGGTTGTGGCTGACGGTCAGCTTTGCGTCGTTAGGAACGTGGTAGACAGTCGCGTCGCCCTTGGTCTTGGTCTGAATCGTGGTGAAGACCTTGTCGGAGGTGGACTTCAGCTTCTTGAGGCCTTCCTCGGTGAAGACAACCTTCTTGATCTGGTCATTGCCATCGACAGCCTCGACATCGTAGTCGGTGCCAGCCTTCAGCTCGGTAGCCGCGTCCTCGGAGGCGCCAAGAGCAACCTTGGTGACCTTGGAGTTTGCACCATCCAGCTTGGAATCAAGTTCATCGGTGACGATGTACTTGGTAAGGGTCTCACCCTCCTTCTTCAGCGGAATGCTGGAGGTAATGGTGTAGGTGTAGTCCTCGCCGTTGTTGGCGAACTGGTCCTTTACCTTCTTTTCAACCTTGACCTCGGTGTTCTTCGGGTAAGCGTGAACGTCCTTGAGCCAGCCGTCCTTCGCGTCCGGGTTGGTCATCGGAACATAGACCAGGAACGGCTTAGCAATCACAAGGCCGGAGTCGTCCGGAACCTTGGTCTCGGTGACCTTGTAGAGGCCCGCCTTCAGGCCAGTCAGCTTGATTTCGCCCTTGTCGTCGGTCGTGCGGGACACAGAGTAAGCACCCTCGCCCGTGAAAGCCTTTGCTTCGTCAGCATTTTTGATGCCAGCAGCGGTCTTCCAGTCCTTAGGGGTGTTCAGGGGCTGAACCAGTTCAATCGTGTAGTCAACACCCTTCGCAGGGTCATTAGGAAGGTTCTGCTCAGTACCGTTGCCCTGCTCACCGCTCTCAGTACCCTTGAGCTTGTGGATGGTCAGGGACAGGCCGTCTTTAGGGGCGTTTTCCGGGTTAGAGTTACCCTGCTGCTGATCTGCATCTGCAGTGGTGGAAGCAGTAGCTGCAGGAGCCTCGGACTGTGCGTGAGCAACGTTAGCGTCAGCACCAACAACGCCAGCGGACAGAGCGATTGCAAAAGCGGCGGAGAAAGCAGCAGCCTTCTTGCCAGCGATAGCCTTGGACATGAGTTCTCTCTTTCGAAATCTTAGGATAGGGAACTTTCCCTAGAGACAGAGTGGATTTGGTTTTGGGGGTGCCTCGCGCTTAGTGCAAGGACTTGGACGGTGTAGCGCGGCTAGCAGGTCCTGCACGGCACCGAAATTTTTCTTGAGGGAGAGTAGTCACAGTTTCCTTAACGTTGTTGGCTGGGATGCCACATGGGGGAATAGCTCGCCGAATTCTAAGACCCTCTTACGGGACTAGCCTTAACTTTTGCGGCGGGCCGTTTAATCTTTCTCGTGTAGATTAGCATCGAATCCACAGTTTGCCAACTGCATTCTAAGCTTCTTCTAACTTTGCTTGCAGTTTACGTCGCTGAACTGCAGCTATAGAAAATAAATTAATCTTGAGATAGGCCGGACGAATGTTAAAAATCGTCAGTCTGAGTGCTTTTGTAACGCGCCTCCGAGCATAATCGAAGTCCACTGGCAGCAAGACTTAAGGTTTCTGGAAATTTCCTAGCTTGCGCCTATCTAGCGCCCTGAGGGGACGCAACGCGCACTCAGCCTTCGCTGGCGGCGTCAAAGCCCGTTCAGCCCGTCATCGGCGGCAGCGCGGATAAGAGCGGCGTAGGCGCCGTTGCGGGCGAGCAGCTCGGCGTGGGTACCGCGTTCTATGATGCGGCCGTGGTCGAGGACGATGATCTGGTCGGCGTCGTAAATCGTGGACAGGCGGTGGGCAATGACCAAGCGGGTGGCCTGTGCACCGAACACGGCCTCCTGAATGGCGCGCTCAGTTTCGTTATCCAGGGCGGAGGTGGCCTCATCGAGGATGAGGACCTCAGGGCGGCGCAGGAGCGTGCGGGCCAGGGAGATGCGCTGCTGCTCACCGCCGGAGAAGCGGTAGCCGCGCGAGCCCACGAGGGTGTCCAAGCCGTCGGGAAGGGAACGGACCACCTCAGCCACGTTGGCGGCGTTCAAAGCTTGCCACATGTCCTCCTCCGTAGCGTCTGGTTGGGCAAAGAGGAGATTCTCGCGCACCGAGCCGTGGATGAGGTAGGTCTCCTGAGAAACCACACCGATGACTTCAGCGCGCTGCTCGGCGGGGATATCGCGCAGGTCCACCCCACCCAGCCGTACCGAGCCGTCGGTTGGATCGGCCAGGCGCGCCAGGAGCGCAGCGATGGTGGATTTGCCGGAGCCGGTGTGCCCCACCAGGGCGGTGGTGGTGTGGGAGGGGATGTGAAGGGAGACGTCGGCAAGCGCGTCGGTGTCCGTGCCGGGGTAGCGGTAAGAGACGTGGGTGAGGGTGAGGGAGGCATCGGCAAGCAGGGCGGGCTCAGTGGCCTCAGTAAGCTCGGGCTGCAGGTCGAGGTATTCGAAGATACGGCTAAACAGCGCCATGGAGGCTACCCACTGCGCGCCCACATTGAGCAGGCCGGTAATAGGGCGGAAAATCTGGGTCTGCAGGGTGGAAAAGGCGATGAGGGTGCCGATGGTAATGCCCGGGCGCAGGCCCGCTACGAGGTAAATGAGCGCCGGCATGACACCGAAGATGATTTGGGTCAGCGCCATGCGCCAGCGCCCGGCCAGTTGGGATTCGAGCTCCAGGCGAATAAGCGAGCGCGAGGTCTTCTCAAACCCGGAGAAGACGCGGTCCTGCGCGCCCAAGGTGGTGGCTAGCCGCATGCCGGAGACGGAGAGGTTCTCTGAAATGGTCTGTTGGAGCTCGGCCTGGGCCCGGCTGTTTTTCTCCATGAGGCTGCGGCGCAGGATGGCCGCGCGGCGCGTCAGCCAGACCGCGGGTGGCAGAACGATGAGGGAGAGTAAGGACAACGTAGGTGACAGCGCCACCATGGCCACCAGCGTGGCCACGGTCATGGTGAGGTTGCTGGCCACAGACGTCGCGGTGGTGGTGACCATGCCGCGCATGGCCGCGATGTCATTGGTCAGGCGGGACTGAATCTCCCCGCCGCGGTTATTGGTAAAGAACTGCAGGGACTGGTGCTGCAGGTTGGCAAAGACCTGCGTGCGCAGCTCATGCATGATGGTGTGGCCCACGCGTGCGGACAGAAAGGACTGGATAACACCGATGGCTTGAGACACCACGGTGACCGCCAGCATGCCGCCGACAAGCCACAGAAGCAGCGTGGTGTCGTGGTGAGGAATGGCGTCATCCACCGTGCGGCGCACAAGGAAGGGCTGCACCACGGTCAGCCCCGAGGTGGCCAGGATGAGGGCCAGAACCACCAGCAGGGTGCCGCGGTGGGCGGCAAAAAGGCCGGCGACGCGGCCGAACTTTACGGGATGCTCCGCTAGCTGATCGACGTCCGCGGGGTCCTTCACCGCGGTGTGCATCGGCCGCGTCATGGATTAACCGCAGGTGACGATGGGCTGCGGGTCATAGACCGTGGTGGTGGTCTCCCGGGAGAGCTCCTTGCCGGAGAGGTCCTTAATCACGCGGGTATCGGAGGTGGTGAAGCCCGGCGCGCCGCCCGAGGGCGAGCAGTCCTCCCCCACCGACATGCGCTGCGGCTCAGTCTTGGCCCAGCGGCCATTGTTAATGGACTCCACCTCGACGGTCTTCACGCCCTTGAAGCGCACGGTGATGTCCTTGCCAAAGCTGGTCTCAATGCGCACCGGGTGCTTCGAGGTGTTGGTGAACTGAAGGTCAATCGCGCCTTCGTAGACGGTGGCCTCACGGCCTGCCGGGTAGCGCGAGATGTAGTAGGAGTGCGGGGTGTGGGCGGTGTCCTCCATGCCGGCGAAGTACGCGGCATTGTAGAGGGTGGTGGCGAACTGGGAGATGCCGCCGCCAACGGCCGTGCCGGCGTGGCCGTCAATAATAATGCCGGATTCCACGTAGCCCTGCGCGGTACCGCGGGGGCCGGTGTAGCCGTTGAGGGAGAAAGTCTCACCCGGGTTGACCACGGCGCCGTTGACCTGCTGGGCAACAAGGCGGATGTTGGTGCCGGATGCACCGGAGAAGCCGCCGGTAGAGAACTCAGAGATGGTGTCATCGAAGGTGGCTTTTTCTGCCATCTCGGTGGTGAACTCGGCTGGGTCCGGCTTGTAATCGGCGTCCCACTCGCGCTCATCCTCGCTGCTCACGCGATCCTCGAAACCATCGAGGGTCTTCTCCCAGTCGATGATGGAACCGTCAACGGAGGGCGTGATCTGCTTGTCACTGCCGCTGAAGGAAATCTTGGCGTTGGTGCCGGGAACCTCGGAGCCCTGCATGCGCTCCTCAAACAGTTCGCGGGCACGGTTCTTGTCCACCTTGAGGCGCAGCTCGCCCTCCTCGGCGGCGATGGAGACAAACTGGGCAATCTCCGGCTTGCGCAGGGTACCGGAGGTGTTGTTCTCACCGTTGAGCGTCAGCGGGTTGTCGAGCGCGCGGGCAGCATCACCGGTGCGCATGGCCTCGATCGCCGCGTCATTGATCCGTGGTTCCACCACCATGGGCGTGACCTCCACGCCTTGGGGGTCGAGCCAGTGCTTCTCGACGTCCCCCCGCAACGCTTCCTTCTCCACTGCCTGACCCAATTCGGGTGAGGTTTCCTTGAGGGAGCCATCGATAAGCTCCAAGTTTCCATCCTTCGGCTCAACCTTGAGCTCCTCGCTGACGCGATCAAGTTCGCCGGAGAGCTGATCCTCATCGATGTCGACCGCCACCGGGATCTCCTCGGTGGGTTTGATGAAGCTGTAGAGGCGGGCGAAGGGATTGAGCGAAGCGTCCGGAATACCGTCGACGGCCTTCTGGTAGTTGAGGCTCAAGCCCGAATCCTGCGGGATGAGCTGGGAGGTTTTCTCGCCCGCACGCACAATAACGGGGCGGGTGGTGACATCCCCGAGTTCCTTTTCGAGCTTGCCCACGGCGGCGGTGCGCTCCATGCGGGAGATGTCCACGCCGCCTACCGACGTCGCGCGCGGCACCTTGTGCTGGTTGGCCATGACGTCCCACGCGTAGGCGATGCCGGCGATGAGCACGAGGCCGACGAGCACGCCGAGGAAGACCTTGAGTCCCCTGCGGTTGCGGTCTCGCCGGTGCTGGCTGTGTCCGATTGCCTTCTTCACGTGTATGAGACTATCGTCTGCCAGCTAGTTTTTCCTAGTCGGCTGCGCGATCGGATTCCTGGTGGGCCACAACCTCCGCCGCCGCATCAATCACCGCGTTAATGTCGTCGTCGGTAGACCACAGTGGCATATCGGCTCCCGCGGCCAACGCTGCAGATACCGCCTCCGGCACGCTGAAGTTCTCCGAGATGGAGGCCATTCCCCCCAGGTCATCGGTGTAAATCGTGCCCTCAAACCCCAGCTCCTCACGGGCCAGCTGGTAGGCGCGCGGGTTAAGGGACGCCGGTTCCTCGCCCAAGCCGGGAACCACGAGATGCCCCATCATGAGCGCCGCCTCGGGCGCTTTCGGGAGGGCTGTGTGAAATGGCACGAACTCGTGACCATAGAGCTCTTCCAACGGCGGGGTGACGGCCTCACCCTGGTGGGTATCCCCCGAGGCGCGCCCGTGTCCCGGAAAGTGCTTGAACACGGCCTTGACCCCGGCTGCCTGCAGCCCGCGGGCAAAGGCCGCGCCATACTCACCGGCGGTCTCCGGGTCGGTAGAAAAAGCGCGGTCCCCGACAACCTCCAGGTCTCCCCCGTCAACGTCCAGCACCGGGGCAAAGTCCACCGTCACGCCGTGTGCGCGCAGGCTGTGCCCGATCTCGGTGGCCATGGCCTCGACCTCCTCCGGGCTGTGACCTTGAGCCATGGCCTGCGGTGAGGGATACTCGCCCAGAATCTCAGAAAAGCGCTGAACGCGGCCTCCTTCGAAGTCGATGGAGACCTCGAAGTCGCGGCCCATCTCCGCGCGCAGGGCGTTGAGACCGCGGGGCCCATCACTGAGCAGTTCGGGGTCTGCCCAGCTCGGAATGAAAAGCCCGCCCACGCCCGCGTCCAGCTTGGCGCGGGCGTCCTCATAGTTCAGGGCCGGTGGCATGAGTTTCGCGGCCGCTTGGGCGCGAATATCTTCGGGCGCGGCTTTTTCGGTTTCGGGGGACTCGCCTGCGGCTGCGGCACTGGATGCCGCGCTGCTCGGCGCGGTGCTGTGAGGCGCGGTGCTGGGTGGGACGTCGGAAAGCACAGGCTCCGAACCGCACGCGCTTACGGCGCAAGCGATGCTGACTAGAAGGGCGGGCATTGCTTTTCTCATGCCTACCAGTGTGCCGCAAAGGGCCCGCGCGAGCGATACGGGGTTGTTAGGATGGTCACATGAGTAACGGAGAGACCCTGCTGATCGCCTACGACGGCTCCGCCCGCGCCGACCGCGCCCTCGAATACGCCGCGCATCTTCTGCGCCCCACCGACGTGAAAATTCTCACCGCATGGGAGACCTCCGCGCGCCAGGCTGCGCGTGCCGTGAGCCGCAGCGGACTGCACCAATCCGCAGTGTCTTCTGAGCACGTCGAGGACGACCCCGCATACGAGGAGGCGCTGGCGATTTGCCGCCGGGGCATCACCAAGGCGGAGTCCCTGGGCCTGCGCGGGCATGCCCACCTGGTGGAATCTGTGTCGTCGATTCAAAGCGCGATTGTGGACGCCGCTCAGGAACTTGACGTCGATGTCATCGTCACCGGAACCCGCGCGCTGACCGGCTTCCGCTCGCTGTGGAATAACTCGACCGCGGAGTACATCGTGCGCAATGCGGGCCTGCCGGTGTTCATCGTTCCGCCAGAGAATGACGATGATTCCGATGACTCCGACGCATCCGGCGACGACGCCTAAGAAAAGGCCATAACGCGCTAGCGACCTGCTAGGATCTGCGGACATGGCATTCGATAGCGATTCCCTCAACAAGCGCACCCTGGGTCCGGCCCTGGGCAGCGCGGTTGTTGGCGTGGCTTTAGGGGTCGTGACCATCCTGGGGATTGCCCAATTCTCGCAGGCAGACGCCGTGCCGAGCACTAGCTCCGTCAAAGCCTCCGACGCCGTGATGGGCGGGCCGGAGTACGGCTCCCGCGAGTAACAGTGCGCGCGCGCATCGGGGGGCTTGTGTGTCTAGCCCTCGTGGTCGTGGTGCAGCCGTGGGGGCTGACCGCCGCCGACACCAAACATGACCTCGTGGCCAACCCCTCCGGGTTCTTGGCCGGTGCCCTGCATGCCTATACGGACACCTTCACTCTGGGACAGCTACAGAACCAAGCCTATGGATACCTCTTCCCGCAGGGCTTGTTTTTCCTGCTGACGGACCCGCTTCCGGATTGGATAGCCCAGCGCCTGTGGTGGTTTCTGGTGCTGGCCGTGGGCTTTGGGGGTTTCTTCCGGTTGGTTCGCGCGGCGCTTCCCGCGGCACCTGCCCACGCGGCTCTTGCGGGTGGGTTGCTCTATGCGCTCTCTCCCCGCGTGCTCACGACGCTCGGCGCGATTTCCTCAGAGACGTGGCCGGTCATGTTAGCGCCCTGGGTGGTGCTGCCTTTTCTTCGGGCCGGGCGGCTGACCTGGCGGGATGCCGCGCCCTCAGTCGCGGCGGTGGCCTGCATGGGCGCGGTCAACGCCACGGCCACGATGGCCGCCTGCCTGCCCGCAGGTTTGGTTCTGGTGTGGCGTCGCGCGGGCCGAGCTGGGCTGGCCTGGTTGGCTGGCTGCGCTGCTGTCTCCGCGTGGTGGATTGTTCCGCTGCTCATTCTGGGCCGCTATGCCCCGCCATTTACGGAGTTCATCGAGTCCGCTGGGGTAACCACCCGCTGGCTCAACCTGGCGGAGATCCTGCGCGGCACGACAAGCTGGGCACCCTTTGTGGATACCGAGCGCGTCGCCGGCACGGCGTTGGCCACCGAGCCCGTCTTTGTGCTGTTCACGGTTGGCGTGGCCGCGCTCGGGCTGGTGGGCCTGGCGCGCCTGCCGCGCATGTGGAGTGTCATGCTGCTGATCGGCGTAGCCGTGTTAGGCACGCATGCCGCGTGGTACCTCGATGCGTTGGATGGGCCGCTAGCCGCGTTGCGCAACGTGCACAAATTCGACCCACTGGTGCGCATACCGCTTCTGCTCGGCGTTGCTGCGGTGGTGTCACGGATAGGTCTGCCACACAGTGTGCATCCCACGCGCCGCCAAGCGGCAGGCCTTCTCGTGGGCCTGATCATGGTAGGTGTTACTGCCCCCGCCTGGTCTGGGCGGCTGCTGCCAAAAGGCGCGTATGAGGAGGTGCCCGCCTACTGGCATGAGGCGGCCGACTTCATGAACAGCTTGAATACGCGCGTGCTCATCTACCCGCCCGCTTCCTTTGCCCGGCAGGACTGGGGCTGGACGCGCGATGAGCCTGCGCAGCCACTTCTCCGCGTGCCCTGGGCCGTGCGCGACGCCATCCCCCTCATCCCGCCTGAAGCCATTCGTGGTCTCGACGGCGCGATGGCGCAGATTTCACGCGATCCCGCGACTGCCCCGGACGTCCTCCAGCGCTTGGGCATCGGCGCAGTGGCGGTGCGCCACGACCTTATCTCCGGTTCCTCGGCCCGAATTCCCGGCGAGGTCCACACGTTTGGTGAGGTTGACGTCGTCGTCTTCGACTCCGATCTCTCTATGAACCTGGCGCCTGCGGATCTGCCGCGCGTGGCCGGTGGCGGTGAAGCGCTGGCGCTCCTGCAGGGACCTCATGAGCTCGTGCCTTCCGACGCCTCCATCGTCACCGACTCGCCCTCCCTGCGTGACCGCAACTACGGCACGCTCGACGGCCCAGTCTCCGCGCCGCTGGCGCCGACCGATCCGTCGACTGTGCGCAATCGCCTGCGCGACTACCCCTCCGCTGGCCCGCTCACGCAGGTGGTGGAGCACGATGGCCGCGTGACTGCGTCGTCGTCAGCCGCGGATGCGTCTGCTTTCGGCGGTGCGAACCCGGCGCGCTCAATGACCGCGGCCGTCGACGGCGAGAACTCCACCGCCTGGTGGCCAGCCCCCGGTGATACCGGCTGGCTGGAACTGCACTCTGAGTCCACGTGGACCTCCCCCACGTTGCGGCTCATGACCACCGGCACGACTGAGGTGACCATCCACAATGGTGACTCCTCCGTCACCGTCACCACGGAGGCCTTCCGCGCCCGCGATATCCGTGTGCCCGGGGCCCGGGCCTCCACCATTCGCATCGAGCCCCAGCGCCGCACAGGCATTGCGGAGGCGTCCATCGTTGATCAGCCAACGCCGCGCCGCCTGGTCACGGTGCCTGATACCTCGCCCAATGCGGAGCAATTCCTCTTCCAGCAGGATAATGAAGGTGTTCTCATCCGCTCTTTCACCGCGCCGCGTTCTATGACCGTGCGCGTGTCCGGTGAGAACACTGTGCTTATCGACGACCAACCCCACGCCCCCGGCGCCACCATCCCCCTCTCCGCGGGACAGCACCTCGTGCGCACCACCGGCGCGTGGGCCGCGCTCACCGACACCGCCTCCACGCTTCCCGCTCCCCTGCCCGCTTCGTCCCGCGCGCTGTCCGTTTCTGACCGTGGCTATACTCCACTCGCCCCCGACGAAGCCATCGAACCCGCTCATCACGACCGCCTCCTCATCACCGGCCGCGCCTTCAACGAGGGCTTGCGCGGCGAACTCCGCTCTCCTGGCTCCGAGCCGCTTCACCTCGAACCGCGCTCCGTCGATGCGGACACGCAAGCCTTCCTCATTCCTGCCGGTGCCGCCGGCCGCGTCCACCTCTCTTTTGTTGCTGACCGCGCCTACCGCGTGAGCCTCGGCCTCGGCGGCGCTCTCGCCGCGCTCACCACAGCTTTCTGCTTGTTGGCCCTCTCCCGCCGACCCCGGCGGGCCGTTGCTGCGGCCCTGCCCGCGGCACACCACTCAGTCCCGTCTCACCCCACTAGTGTCATAATCGCCCTGATGATCGCGGCAACGATGACGCTCGTGGCTGGCCTGCCCGGCCTTGCCACCGCTGCTGCAGCATGGGCCGTCACGCGTTGGACCACGCTGCGCGCTGACTACCTCGCGGGCGCGCTTGCCCTCGCCGCCGGCGCGATGCTCGCCCGCGCGCCCTGGCCCTCCGATGGCTATGCTGGCGACTCGCTCCTTGTGCAACTACTCTGCGTCGCGGCGATTACCTGTGCGTGCCTCCCGCCTCACCGGATCCACTAGGCCGGCTGCCTGCAGCTTGACGGGGCAGAGAGCGCGGAACAAAGATGCGGCCGCGGGAGGCGGCAAGGGAGCGGAGCAAGTCGCGGCCCGGGACCTCCACCAGCACATAAGTCGCGGCAGACAGCGCGCAGCTCACCACCACCGTAAAGACCAGCACTACCGCGAAGTCCCAGGCAGAACCAGAAAAAGCCGAAACGCCTAAGAGCGGGAAGGCGATGGCCAGCACCGCCACGTGCCACAGGAAAACCCCGTAAGACCAGCGGCCCAGCGCCCGCATCCACTCGGAAGACAGCCAGCTCTCACGCGGCGCGAGCGCCACCGGCACCACGATGCAGGCCCCGCACACAGCCCCCACCGCGATGCGACGCGCGAACTCATCCGGGGCCGGGTGAACTAGGCCCTGCGGGCCAAACCATTCGCGGCTCGCCAGCCACACGCAGCCCAAAGCCACCGCCCAGCAGGCAGGACGTACGATGCGCCCTGCGCGCACGCGCACCCCGGACGCTTCAGCCTCCGCCGCCAGCATGCCCACCGCGAACCACGAGAAGTACGCCGGCGGCCAAATCTGCGTGTTGACCTGGCCTGATTCATACGAGGCCACAAAGGGCAGGAAGCCCCACCCGAGGCTCAGCAGACCGGCAACAGCAATAAACGCCACCCGCCCACGCGCTGACAACTTATCCAACCCCCACGCCAGCAGCGGCAACACCGCGTAAAAAGCGAACTCCACGCTCAATGACCACAACTGCGTGAGCCCCGGAACCAGCCCATCGGCGATATACAGCTGCATCCCGGTCAGATTGGTGAGGAGTTGAGGGAGGGAGAGGGGGGAGGCGTCGGGAAGCAAGGCGAGTACCGCCACCACGCACACCACATACAACGGCGCCAAACGTGCCACACGGGAAAGAAAATACTGCCCCACCGTGTGCGCATGCCGCCGGCGCCACAGCAAAAAACCGCTGAGCACGAAGAAAACCGCCACCCCGTAGTCCAAGCGCTCGGCCCAGGCCCAGCCGGTGGCCGTCTGGAAGGACACGTGCGTGACCACGACCGCCAGGGCCGCCAGCGCACGCACGCCTTCGAGCTCGGGGAGAAAGCGCATGACCCACTACGATACTATTTCTGCAGTGATTCTCTTCGACCGATCGGAGCTGACGTGTTCCTTCGCTCCCGCCTAGCGCAGGTGACCATTGCCGCTGCGGTCTTCCTCATTCTCGGATCTGTTCTGCCGCCGCTCTACAACAATCAGGCACGCCCCCTGGCCACGAACCTCAACCTCGAGGTCCGCGTGGAGCAGGACGGAGTCGAGTTCACCCGCCACACCACCACCTCCCCGGCAGAGAAGGATTCGGTGACCCGCGCGCAGTCCACCACGGATCTCGTCGCGGATGGCGAGACCATCGCGCACATCACCGAGGATTCCCTGCTCAACCGCGAATCCACCTACCCGGTAGCCGGCCCGAACACGACGCAGCACATCGAGCTTCCCGCCTTCGACGTCCAGGTAGAGGACCGCATTGAGCGCGATGGCATGAGCTATTTCTTCCCCGCCGGCGCAGAGCAGCGTTCCTATCCTATCTTCGACCCGCTGGCCCAAGCCTCCACTCCCATCGACTTTCTGCGTGATGAGAAACTCGACGGCATCCCCACCTACGTCTTTTACCAAGACGTCGCCCCGGTCTCTCTTCTTGAGGTCTTTTCCTTCGATGCCCACCAAGCCGGCCCTGCCAGCGATTTCTATTCCCCGTCGTCGCTCGAGCGCTATAACCTCAAGCCAACGTCCCATGTCATCCTCGAGCCTTTTTACGCCGTGAGCCGCACCGTGTGGGTGGAGCCGACCACCGGAACCATTGTCAATGAGGAGGAGCATCCGCGCATCTTCTGGGCCACGGATTCCCACCAGGCCCAGGCCATGGTTGAGGCCGATGACACCAAGGAGCGTGCGCTTCTCGACGTCCCCCTCACCTGGCCCGACTCCACCCGCACCGAGCGCCTTGATGCGGTGCGCCGCGTCATCGAGACGGTCAAAGTGTTAAGTATTGTCGGCTGGCTGGGCAAGACCAGTGGCGTGGTGTTGTTGGCGATTGCGGCCGCGATGTTTATGCGCCGCCGTGCCCAGAGCACTTAAGGTGGCGCGGGACGTGTCCGCCAGCAGCGCAGTGCGCTGGGCCCTTCGGGTCTGGGGTGTGGTGCTCGTTCTCGCGGTGTGCTGGCCTTTTCTGCTGCCCGGTGAGTTTGTGTGGCGCGATATGGTGCTGCTGGACCAGCCGGCGTTGACCGCCTCCGCCTTCGGTTCCGGTGATCTGCCCGCGCGCAATGCCCCGCAGGATGGCGTGCTGGCCCTTGTCGGTGGGGCGTGGATGGCGCGGGTCTTCGTTCTTGGTGCAGCCAGTGCTGCCGCGTGGTCAGCGTGCCGTTGGTCCCTGGGCCGCGCCCACCCCAGCCCCTGGGCGGCTGGCGCCGCGATGGCCTGTGCGGTGGCCAATCCTTTCGTCATTGAGCGGCTCCTGCAGGGCCAGTGGTCGCTGGTGGTGGCGGCGTGGTTGGCGCCGGTGATCGCGTGGGGGTGCCTGCGCGGTCATCCGCGTACGGCATGGCTGGCGCTGTGGGCCTCGTCCTTGACGCCCACCGGCGGAGTCTTCGGGGCGCTGAGTGCGGTTCTCTGTGAGCGCGAAGGGCGGCGGCGGTGGCTCTTCGCCGGCGGGTCAGTTCTCCTGTGGCTGCCGTGGGCGGTCCCCAGCCTCCTCAGTGGCAGCTCCCGCGCCGCGGGCGATCCGGCGTCCCAGGCCGCGGCCTTTGCTCCACGCGCGGAGGCTTACGCGGGGACGGTCGGCTCGCTGCTCGGCTTTGGCGGCATCTGGAATGCGGCGGCGGTGCCGGCCTCCCGCGAGGCAGGCTTCGCGCTGGTCGGATTGGTGGTCGCCGTGCTGGCAGTCCTGGGTGCTTCCAGCCTTGATCGCGGTGAATTGCGCCCACTCGCGGTGCTTGCGGCGGTGGGCATGGGCCTGGCCATCCTCGGCGGGATTGCACCTGGGGTCACCGCCTTCGCCGTGGAACATATCCCCGGCGCGGGCCTTCTTCGTGATTCCTCCAAGCTCACCCTGCTCGCCCTTCCGCTGGCGGTGGCGGGCATCGGGGCGCTGCGCCGCCTGCCGGCAGCGATAGCCCTCTGCGCGTGCCTGCTCCAGGCCCCCGATGCGCCGCGGGAGCTCGCCGTGCTTCGGCCCCACGACACCGGTGTGGACCGCCAGCTCATCGACGAGCTCGATGGGCGCCTGACCTTCTTCGCGGACCGCCCCGCCATGGTGGAAGTCCCCGGTGGCATCGCCCTCGACCCCTACGCCAAGGCGGCAAACAAGCTGGATTCCGGCGCACTCACCGTGGATGGCGTCATGGTGGATGAACCCTCACCGCGCTATATGGCGGCCGCAGCGGCCTGGAAGGAGCGCGACCTGGAGAAGCTCGAAGAGCTCGGCGTGGGCGCGGTCGTCGTCGACGGCCACATCGCCGCCACCACCGATGCCGCACCGCAGCCCTTGCCGTGGGGGCTTAGCGTCCTCTGGTGCGCACTTCCGCTTCTAGCAACTCTGCGAAGCGCGCACCGGTCGTCTCCCACGAAAACCTAGCCGCCAACTCCCGCGCGGCAGCACCCAACTGGGCTCGGCGCGCCGAATCTTCCACAAGGTCGCGCACCGCTGGCGCGAACTCCGCCTCGCGCTGCACCAGCACCCCGGTCTGCCCGTCAATGACGCTGTCTTGCAGGCCGAAGGCATACCCCACTGTGGCAACCCCATGTTGGGCCGCCTCCATGACTGCCAGACCCCAGCCTTCTTTGCGAGACGGCATGAGGTGGACATCAGCGCGGGCGAGCAGTGCATGTTTGTAGTCCTCGGTGACCTGTCCGCGAAAGCGGACGCGGTCCTCCACGCCGCGGGTCCGGGCGTACTCGCGCAGGTGGGATTCCCACCAGCCGGAACCGATGACGTCGAGAAGCGCGCCCGGAATCCTGGCCACGGTGTCCATGGCATGCTCGATCTGCTTGTGCGGCACCAGGCGTGACAAGGTCACCAGGTGGATGTCAGCCTCGCGCTCCAGGGTTGGCACGTGTTCCGGCAGGGGGTCCACACCATTCTCAATGATGTGCGCGCCGTGAATCCCCAGCTTTTCCAGGTCCCGCTTGGAGGCCTCCGAGACCGTCACCCACGTGTTGTGGCGGTACAGCGCAGGCACCACACGGGATTCCAGGAACCAGCCCAACCGCGCCAGGATGGGCCCAGCCACCGGCCACTGCTCGCGGTGGCAGTGGTGCGTCAGGATGACGACGGGCGCGCGGGTGGCCAGGCGCGCGAAGAAGGGGATGCCGTTGTGGGTATCCACTACGACGTCGACTCCGCGCATATCGCGCGCACCCACCAGCAGCGCTAGCAGCGCACGCGGGTACACGCTGAACTTGGCGCCGGCACGCGAGTAGATAACGCCGTTACGGCGCTCGCGCTTGGCGGCGTTCATGTGGCGCGCGGTGCGAAAGACCACCTCGTGGCCTTGGGCAGCGAGGTATTCGCCCACGCGCTCGAGGTAGCGCTCGGAGCCACCGCCTTGCGGGTGGGTGGAATCGCGCCAACAGAGTAGAAGGATTTTCATGTCGAGGAACTAGCCTAGTGGGTTATGAAACGCACCCGTGCCTTGGCCACCCTGCGCCGCTCGTGGCGGCTGCTGCGCTCCTTCCGCTTCGAACAGACTGCGCCCGCGGTATTCTATGGCGGTCTGGCTGAGGACACCGCCGCGCTTGTCGACGCCCTCTGCCACGACCACTCCCTCTCCCTTCACGGTGCGCGCGTGCTCGACGTCGGCGGCGGGCCCGGCTATTTCGCTTCAGCTTTTGCCCAGCGCGGGGCCAGTTACGTGGGGCTGGAGCCGGACTCGGGCGAGATGTCCGCCGCCGGCATCGAGGTAGCCCATGCCGTGCGCGGCGATGGCACCTGCCTGCCCTTCGCGGATAACACCTTCGACATCACGTATTCCTCCAACGTGGCCGAGCACATCCCTCACCCGTGGGACATGGGTGAGGAGATGCTGCGCGTGACCAAGCCCGGCGGTCTGGTGATCTTGAGCTACACGGTGTGGCTGGGCCCCTTCGGCGGGCACGAGACCGGCCTGTGGGAGCACTACGTGGGCGGCGCTTTTGCCCGCGACCGCTATACCCGCCGCCACGGCCACCCGCCGAAGAATGTCTTCGGCTCCTCGCTCTTTGTGCTCTCCGCCCGCGAGGGCCTGGATTGGGCGCGACGTGAATCGTTGCGTGGTTCGGAGCTCGTCGCCGCCTTTCCGCGCTACCACCCGTGGTGGGCATGGTGGGTGACAAAGGTGCCGGTGCTGCGCGAGTTCCTCACCTCCAACCTGGTCCTCGTCCTGCGCGCCTGATGGCTGAGTCAGACTTAGTCGAGGCGCCTGCGCAGAGAAGCCAGCCAGAGCGCCACGCCCACGGCCGCGAAGTACACCAGCGCCCCGTCACGGCCCCAAGGCGGGAATAGCGCCACGTCCTGGCCGGTAGCGAAGACGCCGTTGAGGAAGGGCAGCCAGCCGGTGAGGCGCGCGCCGCCGGGGATGAGCCACAGCGCGTTTTCTACCAAGAGCGCCCAGACCGTCAGCGCCGCGATGCTCAACGCCGGGGAGCGCAGCAGCCGGCCCAGCGCCACACCGTAGCCCACCGCCAGCCACGCGTACACCGGGCCGAGAGCCACCATGCGCAGGCCCGCGAAGAAGTTCACCTGCCCATAGAGCACCGGGAAGAACGTGGGCAGGAGCAGCAGGCACAGGCTGACGCTGAGCAGTGTCGCGGCCGCCGCGAGCGCGCCCAGGAAGCACCAGCGGGCCAGCTGATCCAGCCCTGACCACGGCGCCGCCGCACGCAAGGCCCGCGATCCGGCGGTGGCCTGCGCCCACGCCCCCAATGCCGCAAACACGATGCTGCCCAGGTAGATGGGCCAATACGCCGCATTAGTAGTGTCCACGGACTGCGCCTGAAGGATGCCTCCCGCGGACTGGACGTGCTCCGCCACCGCTGCCACCCCGAAGGTCACCGCCAGCGGCAGCGCAAACCCCAGCGGCACGGCGACCCGCACCAGCGGGCCGCGCGCCCCGCCCAGGCGCACGGACTCGGCGCGCAGGCTTATCCGCCAGCGTTGCCACGCCTTCATGCCCGTGCCCCTAGCTCCGGGATCAGCGCCGCCACGGCGGATTCGAGGTCGGGGGCGCCGGTGGAGGCGATGACGTCCTCAAGGGAGCCGTGGGCAAGAGCCGTGCCCTGGCTGAGGATGGTTACCGAGGCGTCGGCAACCTCGGTCGTGGCCTCCACCTCGCGCAGGTGATGCGAGGCCACGATCACGCAGCGACCCTCCTCCGCCCACGCGGCAAGCAACTCACGCAGCCACCACACGCCCTGGATATCTAGGCCGTTGAGCGGCTCATCCAGCACAATGCTGCGCGGGTTTCCCGCCAAGACGCTGGCGATCCCCAGGCGCTGGCGCATGCCCAACGAGTAACCTCCGATGGGGCGCCGCGAGGCCTCCTCGAGCCCGACGGCCCGCACCAGCGCCTCCGCCTTTTCCACCGGCGCGCCTGCGAGGGCGCACATCCACTGCAGGTGGCGCAGGCCGGTGTGCTGCGGTGAGAAATCTTCTGCGCTCAAGTAGCTGCCCACGTGGCGCAACGGATAGTCGGTACCGCGCAGCTCCCGCCCGTCCACCAGGACCCTGCCGCCGCGCGGGCGCAAGCTTCCGGAAAGGCAGCCGAGGAGCGTCGACTTTCCGGTGCCGTTAAGCCCCACGACGTAATTGATGCGGCCATCAGCGAAGGTGCAAGAAAGGTCGCGCACAGGCGCGGCTGTGCGGCGCGAGCCATACCAGTGGCTCAGGTTGTCAACGTCAATCACGCCGCCGCCTTAAAACGCGCCCGCGATGGGCAGGCCCACCGCATCGATGCCGTTGCGCAGCGAGTTCGTGGCCAGCTTCCAGCGCCCGTCGAGGTAGCGGAACTCCACCCGCAACGAGATCGTGGGACGCCCGGCCGAGCTCGCGTTGAGCGTGGCACTCGCGGTGTTCCCCTCCACCGTCAGTGGCCCGCTAATCCGCTTCCAGCCCAGCGGCGGACGGAATATCCCCAGGTTGTAAATGGTTCTCGGCACCACCGTCCCCGGCAGCCCAGCCTCGAGGTTGTGTGCCTTGTCCGCATCGGATCCCGGCGTGGCCACGAGCGCGTGCAGGACGCCGTTAAGGTCATCGAGCGTCGGCTCCGGGTTAGTAGCCGCAAAGCTCGCGCTGAAATCCCCACTGGGGTACCAGCCGGTGTTGGGGTCCTCCACCGTCTCATCCACCGCCTGCTCTGGCGCTGGGTCTGCCGCTTGATTCTCCTGCGGTGCCGGTTCCAACGCCACAGCGGGGGCGTCCTGCGCAACGCTTGGCGACGCCGCGGACGCCGCCGTTGTTGGCGCCGTTGTTGCCGCAGCCGCCGGCGCTGTGGAGTTGCTGCTCGCGGGCACGCTCGGTTCGGCTGTCTGCGTCATCGCGGCCCCCTGGGCTGCCGCCTGTTCCCACTTGCCTTGGCTGAGCTGCACGCCGAAACCCAAGACCAGCGCAGCGGCGACGCAACTGCTCACCACAGATACGCCAACCGTGGGCCAGCTGATCCCACGTGGGCGGGCCTCCATCACGCCGTCCGGCACGCCGCCGGCAACGTCACCGCTCTCACCGAAACTCATTGAGCAGCCGCGGCCGGCTTGGTCAGCACCACGCCGATGGCCTGCAGGTTGTCGCTGTACTTGTTGAACACCGAACGCATCGCGAAAACGCGGCGGCGGGCGTCGGGCATGCGCAAGACGTTAAAGGCGATACGCGCCACGCCCAGCACACCCTCGTCCTGGAAGTTTCGCTTGGCGCGCAGCAGCGCCATATCTGCATAGTGGCGCTCAGTCACCTCGAAGCCAGCCTCCCGTGCCACGCCGTCCCATTCC
The DNA here is from genome assembly GCF_024586525.1 of Corynebacterium sp. BF-R-2. Taxonomy (NCBI): domain Bacteria; kingdom Bacillati; phylum Actinomycetota; class Actinomycetes; order Mycobacteriales; family Corynebacteriaceae; genus Corynebacterium; species Corynebacterium sp. BF-R-2. The sequence goes on from NZ_JAMFTP010000005.1 coordinate 97,442, forward strand.
TTTGTGGTCAGCGGGCGGGCGTTGACGCGGATGGACGTGGCCAGCGCGCGGCGGATCTCGAGCTTCTGGGCGTCGTCAAGCGTGTCCGGCTCCAGGCACAGCTCATGGATGACATACCTGCCGCCCGGGCGCAGGATACGGAACGCCTCCGCCATGATCGCGGCCTTCCCCTTCTCGCCGTGCATGGTGAGCATGGCTTCGCCAAAGACGACATCCGTACTGTTATCCGGCAAACCCGTGGCCTTGGCGTCATTGACCACCACGGTAGCCGAGGAAGCGCCGGCGAGGCTGGCCTTCGTGCGCGCCACGGCATCAGGATCCTCGTCCACACCGGTGTAGCTGCGCGGGCCTTCCGCCACGATCTGGCGGGCAGTGAGCCCGAGTCCAGGGGCCAGCTCCACCACGTCCTTGTCTTTCAGCTCGGCGGTGTCGATTAGCGTGGTGGTCATCTCCAGCCCGCCGGGGCGCAACACCTTCTTTCCCAGGCGGGCGAGGAGCCAGTGTCCACCAACCTCGGAGTCGGGACGATCGTGCATGGGCAAAGAAGAAGTTGTCATACACCCAGAATATGCGAGACTTTCTCCATTTAAAAGGTCACCCTAACCTTATTGTGGCTAACCTAACATGCCAGAACGCGGCGACGCCCCGCCACCGCTGGGTGGAGGGGCGTCGGAAAGCAGCGGCGCGGAAAGCGGCGTTAGGAGGCAGACTCAACGCGCTCCTTGAGGGCCTTGAACTGATCCCAGACCTCAGACGGAACACGGGAGCCCAAGAAGTGCAGGTACTCCTTGTTGTCTTCCATGTCGCCGGCCCAGTCGGCCGGGTTCACGGCCAAGGCCTCGCGGACGTCTTCGATGTCGAAGTCCAGTCCGGTGAGGTCGATGTCCTCCGGGCGGGCGGTGTGGCCCACGACGGTCTCCACGGCCTCGACATTGCCCTCGATGCGGTCAATGATCCACTTGAGAACGCGAGAGTTCTCACCGAAGCCCGGCCACAGGAAGCGGCGGTCCTCACCGCGGCGGAACCAGTTGACCAGGAAGATCTCCGGCATGCGGTCGCCGCCTTCCTTGCCCATGTCGATCCAGTGCTGCAGGTAGTCACCGGCGTTGTAGCCCATGAACGGCAGCATGGCCATCGGGTCGTGGCGGAGAGCGCCGACCTTACCCTCAGCAGCCGCGGTCTGACCGGAGGAGAGCAGGGAGCCGATCATGGTGCCGTGGTTCCAGTCGAAAGCCTGGGTCACCAGCGGAACGGTGTCCGCGCGGCGGCCACCAAACAGGATGGCGTCAATCTTGACGCCCTTCCAGTCATCAAACTCCGGAGCAGCGGACGGGCACTGGGTAATCGGCACGCAGTAGCGGGAGTTCGGGTGGGCAGCCTTGGTGGTGGAAGACGGAGTCCAGTCATTACCGTGCCAGTCGATGAGGTGCTCTGGGGCCTCGCCCATGTCCTCCCACCAGACATCGCCGTCGTCGGTCAGCGCGACGTTGGTGAACAGAGTGTTGCCCGGTTCCATGGACTTCATAGCAATGGGGTTGGACTCATAGTTGGTGCCAGGTGCCACACCGAAGAAGCCGTTCTCCGGGTTGACGGCGTAGAGACCGTCCTCACGCAGGTGCATCCAGGCAATGTCGTCACCGACAACCTCAGCCTTCCAGCCCGGAATGGTCGGGGTGATCATGGCGAGGTTGGTCTTACCACAGGCAGACGGGAAGGCGGCCGCGATGTGGTACTTCTTGCCCTCCGGGTTGGTGAGCTTCAGGATGAGCATGTGCTCAGCCATCCAGCCCTCTTCCTTCGCCATGACGGAAGCGATACGCAGCGCGAAGCACTTCTTGGCCAGGATGGCGTTTCCACCGTAGCCGGAGCCGTAGGACCAGATTTCCTTGGTCTTCGGGAACTGGGTGATGTACTTCTTGTCATTGCACGGCCAAGCGACGTCCTCCTGGCCCGGCTCCAGCGGAGCGCCCACGGAGTGCAGGGCGTGAACGAACTCGCCGTTCTCACCAATCTTGTCCAGCGCCTGCTGGCCCATGCGGGTCATGATGCGCATGGAGAGCACGACGTAGGGCGAATCGGTGAGCTGCACGCCCAGCTTGGGGTCCGGGTCGCTAATGGGGCCCATGCAGAACGGGACGACGAACATGGTGCGGCCCTTCATAGAGCCGCGGAAGGCCTCCGTCATCTCTTCCTTCATCGCTGCCGGCGGGGCCCAGTTGTTGGTGGGGCCTGCGTCCTCAGCGGTTTCGGTACAGATGAAGGTGCGGGACTCCACGCGGGCGACGTCCGACGGGTTGGAGCGCGCGAGGTAGGAGTTCGGGCGCTTCTCCTCGTTAAGCTTGATGAGGGTGCCCTTCTCTACGAGCTCGGCAGCGAGGCGGTCAGCCTCCTCCTGCGAGCCATCAACGAACACGACCTCATCCGGCTGGAAGAGCTCAACGTTCTCACTGATCCACGAGATGAGCTTCTCATTCTTCGTGGGCAGTTCACCTACAAGGCCTGGAATAGTTGCGGTCATTTCAGATTCTCCTGTGTTCGGTAGGCCGGGGCACTTCTTGGCGCCGGTGGAGAACGCTCCTCCATCGACGTCTCACCAACCAGAGTACGGACACAGGTGCTACCAGGATGTGTAACAAAGGCCACGCTGGTTATATCCACCCAGCTCAGACCGCTTTAGCCGAGGATAAAGGACTGTGGAATAGGGTATAACACTGCGGGAAATCCCCCTTCATGGGGGTAAAAATTCCCACACGAGCACATCCCGTACGGGCGTACTTTTACCCCCGGCGCGTCCGATCGGGCATCATCGGACTTTTCTGCACGGCGCGGCACGTTGCCTCAAACACCTGCTTAAGGGAAAGATATAAGCCGATGAATAGCGCAGACTCTTCCCCGAATCCCGCCGCCGAGATGCCCCACGGCCGCGGCTTCCAGACGGACTTCAACACCGAGTTCGACAACGATCTGGACTACCCACGCCTAGGCAACGTCACCTTTCGTCGTGGCACCCTCACGGACAACCAGAATGCCCTCTTTGAGGAACACTGGCCGCAGCTTGGGCAGATGCTTTCCGACGTTCCCCTCGACATCCCCTCCTGGTTCGGCCGCGACGGCGCGAAGACCATCGTGGAGATCGGCTCTGGCACCGGCACCTCCACCGCGGCCATGGCGCCGCTGGAGAAGGACACCAACATCATCGCGGTGGAGCTTTACAAGCCGGGCCTGGCCAAGCTGTTGGGCTCCATCGTGCGCAATGACATTGACAACATCCGTATGGTGCGCGGCGATGGCATCGAGGTACTCATGCGCATGATTGCCCCGGAGTCCCTCGACGGCATCCGCATCTTCTTCCCGGATCCGTGGCCGAAGGCCCGCCATCACAAGCGCCGCATCATCCAGTCCGGCACGCTCAACCTCTTTGCCTCCCGCTTGAAGAAGGGCGGCGTGCTCCACGTGGCCACCGACCACGCTGGCTATGCCAAGTGGATTGATGAGCTCGTCGAGGTCGAGCCCTCCCTGGATTACAAGGGCTGGCCCTGGTCGGAGTGCCCCATCCTCACCGACCGCCAGGTCATCACCAAGTTTGAGGGCAAGGGTCTAGACAAGGAACACGTCATCACCGAGTACCTGTGGGAGAAGAAGTAATGGCCGGAACCTATCTCCTGGTATGGGATGCCCCCAACATGGACATGGGGCTTGGCGCCATCCTGGGCGGGCGCCCCACCTCCGCACACCGTCCGCGCTTTGATGCGATTGGCCGCTGGCTCGCCAAGCTAGCCCGAGACAATGACGCCACCCCGGAAGCCGCGGTCTTCACCAACGTCAGCCCCGGCGGCGCTGACGCCATCCGCCCGTGGGTGGAGGCCATCCGCAACGTTGGCTTCGCCGTCTTTGCCAAACCCAAGCTCTCCGAGGACGATGACGTCGATCCCGACATGGTGGAGCACATCAAGGCCAACCGCGCGGACCTCTCCGGTGTCATCGTGGCGTCTGCCGACGGCCAGAATTTTCAGCACCTGCTGGAACAGCTCGCGGAATCCGGCCTGCCCACCTGCGTGCTGGGCTTCCACGAACACGCCTCCTGGGCCGTGACCCACCCGGAGATTGAATTTGTTGACCTCGAAGACATCGACGGTGTCTTCCGCGAGCCGCTGCCGCGCGTCAACCTGGACAACCTGCCCCCAGGCGGTGCCTGGCTGCAGCCCTTCCGCCCGCTGTCCGCGCTGCTGCAGCGCGGGCCCGAGCACAGTTAGGAGCCACAGTGTTTTATTCCTGGGGGCGCTTCTCCTACGCGCACCGCAAAGCCATTCCCTTAGTTCTCGTCGGCCTTATCCTGGTGCTCTTCTTCGGCTTCGGCACCCGCTTGAGCGACCGGATGAGCCAGGAGGGCTGGGAGGATCCGGGGGCGGCGTCGACAAGCGCGGCACAAATCGAGCTCGACACCTTCGGCCGCGATAATTCCGGCGACGTCATCCTCCTCTTCGAGGACCCCGATGCCCACGCCGCCGAGGCCACCGCCTTCCTGGAGGACCTCAAATCCCAGCACCCGGAGCAGATTGACTCCGTGACCAGCTACTTCGATTCACGCAACCCCAATCTCATCACGCGGGACCACTCCACAGCCTTCGCCGCCATCGGGCTCAAAGGCGACGGTGAGCAGACCCTCAAGGACTTCCGCACCATCGAGGACTCGCTCCACGCCAGCGACCTGCCCGTGCAGGTAGCGGGTGCCACTGCCGTGGCTGACGCGCTGGATGAGGGCATGGCCCAGGACATCTCCCGCGCGGAGAAGGCCGCCCTGCCGCTCGTGGGCCTGCTGCTGCTTGTGGTTTTCGGCTCCGTTGTCGCGGCGTTTATGCCGCTCGTCGTGGGCGGGCTGTCCATTCTGGGGTCCCTCGGTATTCTCTCCGTGCTGGCCGGCTTCCTGCAGGTCAACGTCTTCGCCCAGGCAGTCGTCACGCTGTTGGGCCTGGGCTTGGCCATCGACTACGGCCTCTTCATGGTTTCGCGCTTCCGCGAGGAGCTGGATAAGGGCCGCGACACCAAGGAGGCCGTGGCCATCACCACCGCCACCGCGGGCCAAACCGTGGTCTTCTCCGCCGCCATGGTGGCCGTGTCCCTGTCGGGGCTTTTCCTCTTCCCGCAGGCATTCCTCAAGTCCGTGGCCTATGGCTCCATTTCCGCCGTAGGCCTGGCCGCGCTGCTCTCCGTTATGGTGCTGCCGTCGCTGTTCGGCATGCTGGGCCACAACATTGACAAGTGGACCGTGCGCAAGACTTCACGCCGCGGGCGCCGCATCGAGGACACGTGGTGGTACAAGCTGCCGCGCTGGGCCATGCGCCGCGCGGGGCTGATGACCGCGGCCATCTGCGCCCTGCTCATCGCGCTGACGCTGCCGGTACTGGGCGTGAAATTTGGCGGCATCAACGAGACCTACCTGCCGCCGGATAACGATGTGCGCGTGGCCCAGGACCAGTTCAACGAGGACTTCCCCTCCTTCCGCACCGAACCGGTCAAGCTCGTGGTGAAGAATGCGACGAATGAGCAGCTTGTGGACGTCGTCATGCAAGCCCGCTCCATCCAGGGCCTCACCGAACCGATGGGCCCGAAGACCGCGACTGTCGACGGCACCACCGTCCTCGGCGCCGGCATCCAGGACCGCGAGGACTACGGGCGTATCGTCCACGAGCTCGAGAACATCGAGGCTCCCGAGGGCGTCGAACTTTACGTCGGCGGCACCCCGGCCATGGAGGTCGAGTCCCTCGACGCGCTCTTTGACACCCTCCCCTGGATGGCCCTCTACGTGGTGCTGGCCACCTTCATCCTCATGGCGCTGGTCTTTGGCAGCTTCATCCTGCCGCTCAAGGCCATCATCATGACGCTGCTCTCCCTGGGCGCAACACTGGGCATCTTGACGCTCATGTTCGTCGACGGCGTGGGGTCTGGGGCACTCAATTACACCGCCGGACCGCTCATGAGCCCGATCCTGGTGCTCATCATCGCCATCGTCTTTGGCCTGTCCACGGACTACGAGGTCTTCCTGGTCTCTCGCATGGTGGAGGCTCGCCGGAAAGGTGCCTCCACGGACGAGGCCATCGCCGCCGGAACCGCGCACACCGGCGGCATCATTACCGCAGCCGCGCTTATCATGATTGTCGTCGCCGGGGCCTTCGGTTTCTCCGACATCGTCATGATGAAGTACATCGCCTTCGGCATGATTTTCGCGCTGCTTATCGACGCCACCATCGTCCGCATGCTCCTCGTCCCCGCCGTCATGCACCTGCTGCGCGAGGACAACTGGTGGGCCCCGCGCTTCCTCACCGGCCTGACCCATCGCCTTGGCGGCGACAGCGCCCCAGCTGCCGCACCGGCACCTGCCGCCCCGGCGCTGCACAACGAGGAACCCGCCACCGCCACATCCGCTGGGGCCGCTGCCCCTACCCCAGCGCCCGCGTCCAGCCAGGTACTCGCGGAGGAGGGGGCGTCGGCAAGCACCGCGGACGATGCGGCCGTGCGAGGTGACCGCAGCGCCGACACGGACGAGAACCTCATCCCCTTCACCGAACTGATGCGGCGCCTAAACTCCACGGATAAACGATGAACAAGAAGTGGCTCACCTGGATAATCTCCCTGGTTATCCTGGCCGCGCTGGCGTGGTTCTTCCGCGACCAGCTCGACTTCATCACCGAAGGCCTGCGCCGCCTGCGCCACGCGGAGCCTTTCCCGGTGGTGCTCGTCGTGGTCTTTGCGCTGCTCTCCATCGCCGGCATGGCCGAGGTGATGAAGCGTCTCATTGGCGCCGGCGGCGTCAACGTTCCGCTGCGCGAGACCTACGCCATCACCCTGGCCTCCAACGCATGGTCCACGACCCTTCCGGCAGGCCCCGCTTTCTCCGCAGTGCTGACCTTCCAGGTGCAGCGCCGCTGGGGCGCGTCGGTGGCGCTGTGCAGTTATTTCCTGTTCTTGTCCTCGGTCATTAGCTCAATGTTCCTCGCGCTCATCGGACTCGGCGGGGTCTTTTTCCTCAACGCGGATATGGCTCTAGGTTCGCTGATTACCACGGTCATCCTGATGCTTGCGGCACTCGGTGGCATCTTCTGGCTGACCTCCCACCCGGTGACCCTCGAGCGCTGGCTGCGCAAGCTTCGCCCGGGGGCTACCCGGGATCGAGTCATCCAGGAAGTTCGCAACTTGGGCGAGGTCCACCTTTCGCGTGGCCCCTTTTCCGTTGTTGCCGGGGCGTCGCTGGTGCACCGTCTGGCCGATATGGCCGCGCTGTGGGCCTCGGTGTGGGCGGTGACCGGGGAGATTCCGTGGCTACGTGCCGGCGCGGACGACACCACCATTGCCGGTGTTGCCCTGGCTTTCCTCGCCGCAAAACTGGCCGGCTCCGCACAGGTCACGCCAGGCGGTTTGGGCACGGTTGAGGCCGCACTTATTGCTCCGCTGGTTGCGACGGGTCTGACCGTGGTGCATGCCACCTCCGCGGCCATCATCTACCGGCTTATTTCCTTTGCGCTCATCACTATCATTGGATGGGTCATCTACTTCGCCCACTACGCCCGCGATGGCTTCTCCTACGCGGCGCTGAACCAGAAGGAATCCTAAATGCGCGTTGCCCCGCTTATCGACGTCCTCGCCCTCGCCCTCTTCGCCATCCTCGCCCGCCTGGCGCACGGCGGTCTGAGCGTGAGCACATGGTTCGATGCCTTCTGGCCGTGGACTGCGGGAGCGATTGTGGGCTGGCTTATCATCATGGCCACGAAGCTTGGCGGCCTGTGGAAGCAGGGTGCGGTGGTGTGGGTCAGCGCCATCCTTGGCGGCATGGCCCTGTGGGTGCTGGTCAACGGCCGCCTGCCGCACTGGTCCTTCCTCATCGTGGCCACCGTGATGTCCGCGCTGCTGCTCTTTGGCTGGCGCGCCATCGCGGCCTTTGCTACCCGCTCGCGTGCCTAATTGCTCACGGTAATCCGCAACTTACCCATTGCGCGATCCAGAATATCTTCCGGATCTGCCCCACCGCAGGCATGCGCTACGAGGCAACCAAGTCGCTCTGTTGAAGAGCTCGCAGTGTCCACCCTTAACCCAGGTTCCGCTGTGCAATAGCCGGCAAGGATCCCTGGCTCCGATAGCGCCTCCTCGACCCCACTAACGGCTGTGATAGTTCCGGGAGGGACTTGGATATAGCGAACAGCGCTACTGTGACCATCGCGCCGTTGAGGAAAGACAAATCCATCGTTAAGAGCGTTTTTTCTACTGTGCTGGCGCAAAGCATCTGCAATGAGAGGATCAAAAATGTTTGCACCGTGCACAGAACTGACAAGTAGGTGAATGAAGTCGCCGCCTGGGCGCACATGCCCTTCACCTAAAACCACCCCCTGGCCGTCCACCCACCAGCCCTCGACATGAAAGAGCCCCGCACTTAATCCCCATGCGTTAAGGGCAGAAATGACAGATGCGGCTATCTCTTCTTCATGATCCGCAAGAAGGACGCTAGGGTAACGGTGTCCGATTTCCACCACACCCTCAAGCCGCTTATCAGTGATACCGACTACGACAGGTTCGGAGGCGTAGAAGTATCCCTCCGCCGAAAACTCAGTTCCTTGGACGAATGCTTCGACGAAGCCGTCCGACAGCGTTTGGAGCGCCTCCCTCGCACTCTCGAGATCAGTGTGAACACTCACTCCAGCACTACCTGATCCGCTGCGGGGCTTCACGACCCAAGGACCTGGAATGTCCCTCGGATCCTCTGCCGTCGCCGGCTGTTCGAAACCAGCATCGCGCAAACATTGACGGGCCTCATCCTTCCGCTTCAATCTAGCTACGTACTCCGGAGCGTTACCACAATCGTCGAGAAGCGCAGTCTGATATGTGTAGTCTTCGCGGAAGCATACGTAGCCTTCACAGTCACTGTATCCAGTTGATTCCTTCCGAGCGAGCGCTTCGTCGAGGTTCTTCCCGTCTAATTCGATGAGCTCTACGCCTTGGCGAGCAGCGGCATCTCGAAGCATGCCTAGCTGATGATGACCGTGCGGCATCCGAGGAAATGCCCCTACCAAGCCGATTCGCTGCTTACTCAACGACTACCTCCACTTCCCGAAGTCTCGATTCAAAAGCTTCAATCTCTCTTCGGGACGACGCCACCACTACAACTTCCGCAAGGACTGAACTCAATGTGTCGGCAGGGGGTTGCGTAATCACATCGCCGACATGCACGTGTTGTTGGGATTCTACGACGATAGGAGCTGTAGGAAGCTGACCCATAGATTTAAGTATTCCCTCTTTTTCAGTATGTAGCTTGAGTGTTGCCGCCACATAGCCATCGCGTGGCACCGCAAATGAAGGTCTTTGCCCCGTTGCAATGCGTACCAAATCGCGAGCGAAGGATACACCGGTTACCTGCGGTACCAAGTGGGAGGCAATGTAGTCTCCACCTGGTCGAGCAGCAATCTCGACCAACTTAACTGTTGACGTTCTAGCGTCAAAGAAGAATTCCATGTGGAAGGCACAATTATTGATTCCAAGGGCTTTGATTGTCGCTTGCAGAAGCGGCTTCACCGCATCCTGAATTCCCTCTACGGCCGATGGAAACACCTGTCCAATTTCCAAACGATGCTTAGAAGTAGTTGTCTTATCTGTCACGCCTATGAGATGAATTTCCCCTTCGTATACATATCCCTCGGCGCTATGTTCGCTTCCGGTCAGTAACTCCTCCACTACCATCGGGCCGCCCCATCGGGACACCGCAGCCATGACTTCCTCCGCCGTATGGCACAACGAAAACCCTCGAGACCCAGACGCATCCACTGGCTTGACCACACACGGGACCGTGATTCCTGCACTCTCCATAACCGTTAGTGCACTATCGCCCGGCGCAATCAACGAAAACGAAGGAACCATCTGCGGGGCGATACTTTGCACGGCCTTTCGCATCTCAAATTTGTTCCGTGCCTTCAGAGCAGCGTCCTGCGATGGTGCAGGAAGGCCGAGTTTATCGGCAAGCAAAGACACCGTCTCTACATCACGGTCGCTGAAAGTGACAACTCCACGGATGTCGTAGCGGGATGACAACTCATCCACTGCTGCAGTGACAGCATCTTGGTCATTGGTATCAAGCTGCACTGTCTCTACGATGCCGGCAGGTCGAACTTCCTTGTCAGTGAGAAGCACCGCACCATCAGATGCTTCGAAGGCTGGTGTCCATTCCGCGGCAGTTCTCCGGTGATTGAGATAGAGGACTACATCGTTGGCCATCTTGAAACGAACCTGCGATGCGCGGCGAACTGCATCCGCGTGCGTACCAGCTTCTACGAAACCTACTCTGTCCCACGAGCATGCTAGTTCGGAGACCCAAGTATTCGGTTCAGCTGTAATAACGCAGTGTCCCGTAGGGTCTTCAATGCTCCGTACCAAACCCCGCGGCGCATGAATGAAGCGAATCGCTGCTGAAGAACTAGGTTGTTGTGGCACTGAGACCGCATATTGGCACATTGCACGCGCCCACTGCTCATAGAGATTTACTCCCCACGCCCGATCAATGAGAAGCATGATTCGGTCGCCTGGTGGGCGGCCAGCGCATTCGATGGGCGTGGTGCCCTTGAATTCGGCATGAAGTAGAGCGGTCTGCACCCCCAACTGCGACACCAAGTTCCGCATGGCCTCTTCTACCCCAGGATTGTGCTGTCCTACTTCGTGTCCTAATTCCACAGCACCGCTAGTCTCTTTGCTCGTAATGTTCAAGAACACCACATCACCATCGACTACGAGGCATTCGGCCGACGTCTCATCTCCCTCTATCAAGCTCTCGCAAATGTAGCGAGTATCCCATGGTCGGCCCGCTTCCTGGCGAGGTTCGCGTGCGGTCGACGTATGAGTCCACGCCTTCGAAACCTCTTCAGATGAACGAATGATTGAGACACCAAGTGAGGCCTGACGGTTCGCCGGCTTAATCACACATGGCGGCTCTAAAATGTCACTTTCGCTCTTAACCTCAGTCCATTGAACTCCGCCCACACAACGGCGGAACGCAATTTTATCTCGCAAGGGAGCATCTTCCCCTGCATGCGGCAGTCCGACGGCGCGAGCTGCAGCATTAGCGGCGCCCACGGCATACTCCAAGCCCGGCACGATGCCATCGACATGCGTACCCTTTAGAATCTCACGGATACACTCGACGGCTGCAGGAGAATTGTTCTGGTATTCGCACCACTCCCACCGCGAAAGAACAGATCGAATTCGAGGGTCAGCAGATCGCTTTTCGAGTCCCTTCTTTTCATACAGTGAACGCTCCTCCACCACTATGACACAGAATTTGGTGTCTGCCTCAGCAAGAGCGCAAAGGGCCTCGTGATTATAGCCAAACATCACTAGCGTCAGCGTTCGAGGAGAACTGCCGGAACCATCTGCAGAGCGGTCGTTCAATTTCATATTCATCGCCTTTTCATTGATCTGTTTGTTGGCTTGTCAGTTTCAGTGTCAAAAGCCGCGCTCTCAATGCTTAGCCGAGGATGGAACCTTGTCGCATTGTTTAGCGTCACGTCCATTACTCATTAAGCGAACAACAAAGCAGCAGACAATAAGCACGGCAGCAGACAACGCGATCCATTGAGGAGCAACGATGACACCGAGCCCGAGACCGATTCCTTCCCCAGTGGCAACCACTAACTGTCGCGCCTGAACCGCTTCTAAAGAACCAGCCATTGGTAACGAAAGAAGCGCTGCATCCACTAGCGGAATAAAAAGAGTCTCCGCGAAAGAAAAAATGATGATCCCAAGAAATGGATTAATTTTCACCGCGACTAGGGCAATTACAAAAACTAAAGGAGAAACCAGCACCAACGTCTGATTCGATAGTCCGCTGTCTCGTGCTTTCTTAATCAATCGCGTGCCCAGAGGCTGAAGCAGTACCACCGAAAGGGCATTTACCGCAAATACCGCTCCTCGGATGACCGGCGACGTGTAATGCGCACTGACTGCTACCGCTATGGAAGAAAAGAGCTGACTATAAAGCATGTACCCAACCACCACGCCGAGAACAACCCATCGCACAGTTGCCTTGCCTAGGGGCTGAATTACCCTACGAGCAAAGGAACCCCGGACATCAGCTTTCCGAGGTCTTAGCTTGTATGACAACGTCAACGCCGGTACAACTGCAGCGGCCAAGTAGCATGCAGCGGTATAAAAAAAGATCACATTCGACGTCGATGAGAACAGGACATTGCCGATGACTGGCCCGACCGCTGCCGAGACGTTCACCGCAATATTGATCGATCCAAAAATCTCTAACTTAGTCGTCTCAGATGTTTCGGATTCAACAAGGTAGTGCCGAATACTCGATCCATTCATGTTTATTCCTGCTCCAGCCAAGAGCAAGGCAACGATGAGTATCGCCACATTAGGCTGCAATCCGATAACAAAGAAAGAAACTGCCGCGGCAACTAGACCGATCTGCATGGCCGCAGCGAAGGGTAGCAATCGTAGGATTCTCCCCATCACCAAGGTTGATGCTCTTACCGAAATGCCGAAGGCAGCCATCGCACAACCAGCGATGAACGGAGAAACCTTATCGGGAAGCCAGAGCGCCAGAATCGGCATCACAGCGAAGTAGCCGAGATGCGACAGAAAATAGTCAAACACAAAACTGTACCGCGCCAGCCGCGTCACGCGTGCGTCAACAACCATTTGCTATCCCATCGCCCAGGGATTCAGGTAGCCGACAGCTACCAGCGGAGAGCCCAGCCACAGATGATTGCTCCAACAGCGCGCTGATTTTTAATGCTAACGCCATAGGGCGATCTCCCTGTCTCTCCCAACAAAATACTGATAGTGAGCCACCTTACATCGAGCTTCGTATAGTGTCTTCGACTACGCGAGATTTTCTTTATTTAATTTGAGCAAGCCATCGATTGAGATCGTCCAAAAGACCAAACAGTGGCACCTCCGAATTGTCTTGAGTTCGCCCTACACAAACCCGATGCCGTCGTGTTCACCAGAAACCGCCCATTTAGCGCAATAACGAAGCACCCCTCCGCAGGGCCCTAAGGAGCCGTGCGGAGGGGTGCTATTAGCGTGGGACTTACTTCGAGCTCAGAGAGGAACCGGAGACCGAGACACCGGCGCGGTTGAGCAGCATGATGACGAGGTTGATGATGTCGCCACCGAGGTCAATAACGCTAGAGAGCATGATATTTCTCCTTTATTCGATTACCTAGACTTTATGTCTATCGTGCGAGGATGCCCTCGACGTTACGCCCCTGCAAGAAAACCGGCATACAGTCGGGGAGCGCAACCGGCGCTAGAGCGGGGAGATGGTGTGTTTCTTCGGCAGGTCCTTCTCCTGCTTATCGGCCAGCTGGCGCAGCGCACGGCGCAGGGCTAGACGCGACTCAGAGGGCTTAATCATGCCGTCGAGGTAGCCGCGCTCCGCGGCGACATAGGGCGCGGTCATGGTTTCGTCGTAGAAATCCATGAACATCTTCTTCGTCATGGCGCGCTGCTCCGGGGTTTCGGCGGCCTCGAGCTGTTTGCCGGCAATCATGACTACGGCTGCGGCCGAGCCCATGACGGCAATCTGGGCCGTCGGCCACGCCAGGTTGATGTCACCGGTCAGGTTCTTCGAACCCATCACGGCATACGCGCCGCCGTAGGCCTTGCGCACGATGAGCGACACCTTCGGCACGGTGGCCTCCACCACGGCGAACGCAAACTTCGCGCCGCGGTGAATCAGACCAGCCTTCTCCTGGTCCACGCCCGGCAGGTACCCCGGCGTATCCACCACGAAGACCAGCGGGATGTTGTAGGCATCGCAGATGCGGATAAAGCGCCCGCCTTTATCGGCGGCGTCTGCGTCAATGCAGCCCGCCGAATGCATCGGGTTGTTCGCCACAAAGCCCACGGCCTTGCCGTCGATGCGGCCAAAGGCGGTGATGACGTTGGGGGCGTAGTTTTCTTGGATTTCGATGAGCTCGTCATCGTCGCCAAGCTGCGTGAGCAAATCCATCATGTCATAGCCGGCGTTCGTGTCATCCGGCATGAAGGAATCCAGCTCGGTGTCCTGGGCCACCTCCTCATCAGAGGGCGCGTCAAAGACAGGCGCCTCATCGAAGCAGGTCAGCGGCAGGTGGTCGAGCAGATCGCGCACCAGGTCGAAGGCATCATCCTCCGAGGGCACCACGACGGAGACGTTACCGTTGAGCTCCTGCTGACGCGCGGAACCGAGATCGTGCGAGGAAATCTCCTCACCCGTGACCTCTTTAATCACGTTCGGTCCCGTCACGTACATCTCCGCCTCGCCGTCGACGGCGATGATGAAGTCCGTGGTCACCGGCGCATACACCGCACCACCGGCCGACTTGCCCATCATGATGGAAATCTGCGGGCTGCGGCCAGACAGCGGGAGCTGGCGGCGGGCAATCTCGGAGTACATGGCAAGCGAGGTCACCGCATCCTGGATGCGGGCACCACCGGAATCCTGAATACCGATGACCGGGCAGCCAATCTTGATGGCTAGGTCCATGATGTCGGTGACCTTCTTACCAAAGGTCACGCCCACGGAACCGCCGTAGACGGTCTTGTCGTGCGCATAGATGCACACCGGGCGGCCGTTGATGCGGCCGTGGCCGGTGACCACGCCATCGGAGTAAATCGCGTCCGGGTCGCCGGGGGTTTTGCCTAGGGCACCGGTTTCGACGAAGGAGCCTTCGTCGAGAAGCGCGGCGATGCGTTGGCGCGGCGTGGAGCGGCCGGCCTCGTCGCGGCGGGCACGGGAGCGCTCGCTACCAGGGTCTTGGGCGCGCTCGAGGCGCTCGCGCAGGTCTGCCAGCTTGTCGGCGGTGCTAGTCACTTGCGAATCTTCTCCTCGATCCATTCCTCCATGTGCTTGCCCACGATACCGATTGCCGGCTCGTCAGGAACCGCCAGGTGGTCGCCGGGCAGCTGCACAATCTCCAGATCCTTCACGATAATGCCCCAGCCGCCGTCCGGGTTAATCTCCGCGTACGCCGGCTCGAGCTCGATGGCGCCGTCATGCATGCGCTCGGAGCGGAATAACAGAACTGGCACGCTTACCGACGCCCACCTTCCCATATCCAGCTTCCCCAGAATCTGGTTGTCCACGAAGGACGCACGCTGGTGCTCGAGTACGCCGGCGGACAGGCCGTGCTCGGAAGCGTCGGTAGAGGTGAGGAACTCGGCGAGCATGGCCATAAGCGCATCTTCGCCGACGGTTTCCAGCATCTCGTAGGGCGGCTCGAAGTCGAGGCCGTAGGTCTTCTTGGCAAAGGCAGCGTAGCGGCCCCAGCGGGCCTTGGTTTCCTCGAGGGTATCGGGCGCCGGGTGGGCGGGCTGGGTGGTGTCCAGCAGTGCGATGAAGGCGACCTCGGCCGACTCCTCGCCGCGAGAGCTACGCTCCTGCAGCTGGTAGGCCACCTCGTAGGCTAGTGCTCCACCGAAGGACCAGCCGCCGAGCACGACCTTGCGCCCGCGCGCGTAGCGCAGGATGTCTTCGATGTAGGCCGCGGCGCGATCCTCCAGGCTGCCCTCGATGCGCTCGACGCCGTACACTGCGACGTCGGCAGGCAGGCGGCGGGTCAGCGGCTGGTAGACCACGGTGGTGCCGCCGGCCGGGTGGAACATGAAGACGGCGGGACCGTCGGCCTCGCGCAGGACGCGGATGTTGCCCTCGACCTCGGTTTCCAGGCCCTCGCGCACGAGGTCTGCCAAGTTCTCCAAGGCCTCGGCCTCGTGGACCTGCTGTGCGGTGACCTCAATCCCGGCGCGCTCGGTGAGGCGCTCGGCAATCTGGGCGGCCACCTCGTCGCTCACCTCCGGCAGCGCAGAGGTCACGCCGGCCGCGGCCTTACCCGTGAAGGTGGCCCAGGTGCCAAAGACCATGCGCTCGGAGGCATCGCGCGGGGCCACGCCCACGCCCTCAACCTCGCCGTTGCTTTCAACGCGTGCCTCGTCCGCGCCGCCCTTCGCGCTCACGGTGGCGGCTTCTCCGGCAGAGTCGTCGCCCTCGGTGAGCGCGAAGGGTGCGGTGGTGGTGGCTTCAGCGGCTGGGGCGGTGGCGTCGTCGGCATCAGCAGCGGGCGCGGCAGGGGTCTGCTCGGCAACGGCCTGCTCGACCATGGTGATGACGTCGGCGAGGGAGGCGTCGCGAAGCGCCTGCACCTGCAGCGGCGGGATCTGGAAGTCATTCTCCACGCGGTTCTTGATGCGCATGCCCATGAGCGAATCCAGTCCCAGGTCAATGAGCGGCAGCTCGCGCGGCAGGTCTGAGACGTCATAGCCCATGGACTCCGAGACGATGAGGGACAGGCGCTCCTCCACCGTTTCCTTCGCAGGGTCCCAGCGCACGGCGTCGACGCCCACCTCAGGATCAGCGAACTGCGGCGCAGTCACGGCCTGTGCAAGAGTCGGCTCCGGAGTGGCAGCGGGCGCTGGGAGGTTGAGGGTCGAGGCAAAGCCTTCCGCAATGAGCTTGGTCGACGCACCGTCGACAAAGTGCACCGCTACGGACAAACCGCCCAACGTGCGGCGGACGATGGTGGTGACCTCACCCTTCGCGGGAAGATCGAGGTGTTCCTCGCTGGCGGCAATCTGCGCACCCGGGGTCACGGCCTCAGCGGCGGCCTCCAGCAGCGCCAGTGCACTCGGTGCCTGGTCCGCATTCGTGGAGAAGGCCACGGCCCCTTCCGGCAGGGTGACGCGCGCACCAGGCAGGCCGGACACACCGGAGGACGGGCGGGCGTTGGTCCAGAAGCGCTGGCGGCGGAAGCGGGTGGAGGGGGCGTCGATAAGCGCGCCGGATCCGAAGACCTTCGTGTACTCCACCGGGGCGCCCGCGGCGTAGAGCTTGGACAACAGATCCAGCAGGGACTCGTTGGGATCGACCTTGCGCTTCAAGCTGTAAAGCAGCTGCGCATCCGCCTTGCCCGCGGCAAAAGTGGTGGACATGAGGCCCATGAGTGCAATCGGATTCGGGGAGATCTCCACAATCTGCGTGTGGCCCGCATCAAAGGCCGACTCGGTCGCATCCTGCAAGTAGACGGAGTGGCGCGTCATGCGGATCCAGTAGTCCTCATCGTGCACGACGGCCCCCGGGCGGTAGGCCTTTCCGCGGTCCACGGAGGAAAACAGCGTGGTGTGCAGCGGGCGGGCCTCAATGCCGGCGATTTCGGCGTAGAGCTCACCCAGCAGCGGGTCCACGGCGGAGGTGTGGCCGGCGGCCTTGACGTTGAGCGCGCGGGCGAACTTGCCCTCGCCGTCGAGCTTCTCCACCAGCGCGAGGACCTCCTCGCGCGGGCCGCCCACGGTGGTCATGCCGGGGCCGGTGTAGACGGCGGGCTCGATATGTCCAGGCAGGGCGTCGATCTCCTCGGCGGAGAGTTCGACAACGGCCATGGCGCCCTGTTGGTCGTCGGCAAGCGAGGCCTCGCCCTCGCCCATGAGGCGCGCGCGGTGGCAGGCAATGAGCATGGCATCCTCGGCGGTGATGCCGCCGGAGGCGTAGGCCGCACCGATTTCACCCATGGACATGCCGATGACACCAGCCGGGCGGACGCCGAACGCGGCGAGCAGGTCCGTCAGCGCAATCTGGATGGCGGTAATCGCCACCTGCGCGGTCTCGGTGTTGTAGGTCTGGGAATCATCGTGAACGAGTTCCAGGATGGACCAGCCGGACTCATAGGCCACGATGGCGTCGAGCTCCTCCAGGCGCTGTTTAAACAGCGGGGAAATCTCGATCATGTCCTTGGCCATCTTGCGGTGCTGCGAGCCGAAACCGGAGTACATGAAGACTGGGCCGTGCACCGTCGGGGAATCCGCCGCGGCGATGCCCACGGAGACGGTTCCCTCAGACACCTGACGCAGGCGTTTGATGGCCTCTTCGCTTGACGACGCCACCACCACCGCCCGCGACCTTCCATGGTTGCGGCGGGCGAGGGTGCGGGCCAGGGAGAGCAAGTTCGGGTCCTCGGCCTCGATGTACTCAGCGAGATCGGCAGCAGCGGCCGCGCGGCGCGAGGGCAACAGGCCGGAGACCGGCAGGGCCACCGGCTGGCCTTCGCCGACGGCGACCTGCGGGGCATCCTGGTGGGTCAGCCCGCGGTAATCGGTGAGGACGACGTGCGCGTTGGTACCGCCGAAGCCGAAGCCGGACACGCCGGCAATCTTCTGGCCGGAGTATTCGGGCCACTCGCGGGGGTCCTCGACCACTTCGAGGTGCTCGGCGTCGAAGTCGATGTAACGGTTGGGGCCGGCGTAGTTGATGTTCGGCGGGATAACACCATGGCGCATACCTTCGATGACCTTGATGAGGCCGACCACGCCGGCGGCCGACTCGGAGTGGCCGATGTTGGTCTTGGCGGAGCCCAGCAGGGTCGGTGTCGCAGCCTGGCGGCCCGGGCCGAGCACGCGGCCCAGCGCAGTGGCCTCGATGGGGTCACCGAGGATGGTGCCGGTGCCGTGGGCCTCGACGTAGTCCACGTCCTGCGGGCGGATGCCAGCATCCGCGTAGGCGCGCTCGAGGACATCAACCTGCGCCTCCGGGTTCGGGGCGGTGAGGCCGTTGGAGTGGCCGTCGGAGTTGACGGCGGAGCCCTTGATGACGGCGGCGATGGTGTCGCCGTCGCGTTCGGCGTCGGCAAGCCGCTTGAGCACCAGCACGCCGGCGGCATCCGCGCGGACGATGCCATCGGCGTCATCAGAGAAGGCGTGAATGGCGCTCGTGGGCGACGTGACGCCAAGCTCACTGAAGCCGATGGAGGCATGCGGGGAGGACAGGATGTTGACGCCACCAGCCAGAGCCACGTCCGCCGCGCCCACGCGCAGGTCCTTGACCGCCTGGTTGACCGCGACGAGGGAGGCAGAGCAGGCGGTATCCACGTTGATGGACGGCCCGCGCAGGTCGAAGGCGTAGGACAGGCGGTTGGCAATGATGGCCGAGGACGTTCCGGTCATGGCGTAGGGGTGCATCTCTGCCGGGTCGGCGGTGATGAGCATGCCGTAGTCATTGTTGGTGGAGCCCATGTAGACACCGGTAGCGGTGCCGCGCAGCTGGTTGGCGGGCACGCCGGCATCCTCGAGAGCCTCCCAGGCCACCTCGAGGAGGATGCGCTGTTGCGGATCCATATTTGCTGCTTCCAGCGGGGAGAGGCCGAAGAATTCAGCGTCGAAGCTGGCGATGTCCTCAATGTAGCCACCGTCGGTGTTCTGTTGCGCCATCTTCTCGCTGGTAATTGGGTCGGAGGAGTACTCCGACCAACGGCCAACAGGCAGCGGTCCGGTACCGGGGCGGCCCTCGGCAAGCATGTCCCAGAACTCGGCGACGTTCTTTGCGCCTGGGAAGCGACCTGCGTAGCCGATGACGGCGATATCGCCGCCTTCGATAACGGGTGCACTAGACCGCGTCACACCTGGTGTTTCTACCTGCGCCGTAGCCGCACCGTTGACGAGGCGATCCGCAAGCTGCGCGATGGTGGGGTACTCATAGGCCACGGTCGGCTCGAGTTTAATACCGAGGAGGTTTTCTAATTCGCCGGAGAGAACCACGGCGTCACGCGAGGACAGCCCGAAGTTCTCCAGCGGCTTGGTGTCCGTGATTTCCTCTGCGGACAGGCCGGTGGTCTGCGCAACCCAGGTGCGCAGCCAGCCACGAAGCTCTTCAACGGTCATAAATCTTTAGCTTTCTAACGCGGACTATATGCAAGGCGGTCGATTTTGCGCAGCACGAAGGCGCGCTCGACGACGCTTCTATACGAGTTATCGGACGATTATCTCACTTTGTTAACTTGGGTTTCATAACCGACATGCCCTTATGTTCCCCCACCTGCGAAAACCCCGTTTGAGATCCCCGCACTGACACATGCACGTGCGCGTAGAGCCGTGGCCCCACGCGCGGCCGAGGTTGACACAGACCGACAAGAGCCCCCACCACGGAAGGAAGCAGGGGCTGCGTTCGGGCTGAGCGCGGTAGGCGCCAGGCGCGGGCTAGGAGGCGAGGTACTCCTTCTTGGCCACGCGCCGGGCAATCTTGCCGGAGGAGGTGCGCTTAATCTCGTTGGCGTTGAACCACTGAATCGCCGCTGGGGTCACGCCATGGTGCGAGGACACAGCAGAACGGATGACCTCGGAGGCGGCTTCATCCTCGGCAGGGTTGGCACCATCGGCGCGCTCAATGAGCAGAACCAGCTCCTCGGTGCTGCCCCCTTCCACGGAGAAGGCCGCGATGGAATCCGCGCGCACGTGAGCGGAGGCCTCCTGCACGGTGCCTTCGATATCCTGCGGGTAGTGGTTGCGGCCAGCCACGACGATGAGGTCCTTGAGACGGCCGGTGATGTAGACCTGGTTATCCACAATCGTGGCCAGGTCACCGGTGGCGAGCCAGTTGTTGTCGTCCGGAGCATTCGCTACGCGCGAACCTTCAGCCAGGCGCTTACCCAGTGTGTTGTGGAAGGTCGAGGCAGTCTCCTCGTCGCGGCCCAAATAGCCGGCAGCGCGGTTTTCGCCGTGGAGCCAGATTTCGCCCACGTGACCGTCGGCAAGCTCGGCTCGAGTTTCCGGATCCACGATGGTCAGATCCTGGGCCACAACGCTCTGACCACAGGACGCATACGCCACCGAATCCTCGGACTTCTCCACGATGACGGCCTCGCCGTGCGCTAGGCGCTCGCGATCGAAGTGCGAAATGATGGGGCGCTCCGGGGTCTGTGGCGTCGTCACGATGAGGGAGGCCTCCGCCATGCCATAGGACGGGCGCAGGGTCTCGCGGCGCAGGCCGTACTCCTCTTTGCCGAAGGTCTCCCAGAAAGCATTCACCGCAGACTCCGTCACCGGCTCCGAGCCAATGATGATGCCCTCCACATTGGACAGATCCAGCTCCTCGCCCGCCGCCGGCGCACCGTAGCGCGCGGCGAGCTCCAAGGCAAAGTTGGGGACGACGGCGTAGGTGCCCTGCAGCTGTGCATCGATAGGCTGGCGCTTAATCTGATCCACCCACCGCTTGGGCTGCTGCACAAAGTCACGCGGGGTCATGATCTCCAGATTGAGGCCCAGAATGGTGACGAATACGGCAAGAATGATGCCCATATCGTGGTGCATCGGCAGCCAGGACACCACACGCGGCGGCAGCTTGATCTGCACCGCGGTAAAGATCTGCAGCACGTTCGTCATGATGTTGCGATTGGTCAGCAGCACGCCCGCCGGAGTACGCGTGGATCCGGAGGTGTACTGCAGGAAGGCCGGGTGATCCACCGGCGGGGTCTTCAGCGCAGCCAGGGCCGCCTTGCCCTCCTCGGTCTCCAGCGGGTTGGTCCAGCTTGCCGCCAGGGAATCCGGCAGGGAATCAATGGAGATGATGCGCGGGCGCTCCGCGGCCGGACGATCGGAGAAGTAGGCGCGGTTGGCTGCAGCCGAGACGTTGTTGGTGAGCACGACCGGCGGGTTGGCATCCCCGAACACGGCGCGCAGGTGGTCGGTGTGCCCCGGCTCATTCGGGTCATAGAGCGGAATGGGCGTCATACCCGCATACATGGCACCAAGGAAGCCAAAGATGTATTCCGGCGAGTTGCCGGCCAGGATGGCCACACGGTCCCCCATCTTGCCCACCTGCTGCAGGCGCGCGGCCACCACCTTGATGCGGGTGTTGACTTGAGAACGGGTGAAGTCACGCGGGGTACCCTCAGGGTTGTCGTTGTAGACCCACTGCCGCATAACCGGGCGGTCGGGGACTCCTGCCTGCTGTTCAGCGCCGTAGAGGTGCTCCGCGAGGCCCGCCAGAGTGAGGTGCGGGGGCAGGGCGATGTTGCCCTTCTCGTCGAAGAACTGGCCAATCAAGGCTTTCAGGTCCATGTGGGCTCCTTCGTGAGGGGATAGATAGGTCACGTACTTTTGATACTGAAAATATCAGACGGGACGGCAAGAGTGTTACATGGCACGCACTAGTGCGCGTCGATGATGTCCTTTGCCCACTGCGTTACCCACTGGCTAGCCGTCGTCCCTTCAATAACATGCGGGTTGGAGGCGTACATGGCATGCACACCGTTGGCTTCGATGAGGTCCATCGCACGATCAAGACCGTTGCTGACATCAAGCGGGGCATCACAGATGGAGTCATTGGGCGCGCAGATCTGGAAGGTGCGGTCAGCTAGTTCGCCGAACCCATTGGCGCGCGCGCCGCGCATCGTTGCTCCCGGAACGATGCCCTGAATGAGGGTAGAAACCGGCTGCAGCGCAATCTCCGCGCCGACACCACCGACGTGTGCGCCGGGGTTGATGCCAACGCCTTCTTCGCGACGCCCATCCGCAATCACCGCCACGCCGGCCACACTGCTGGCGGGGATGGGGCCATTGC
The DNA here is from genome assembly GCF_024586525.1 of Corynebacterium sp. BF-R-2. Taxonomy (NCBI): domain Bacteria; kingdom Bacillati; phylum Actinomycetota; class Actinomycetes; order Mycobacteriales; family Corynebacteriaceae; genus Corynebacterium; species Corynebacterium sp. BF-R-2. The sequence goes on from NZ_JAMFTP010000005.1 coordinate 119,793, forward strand.
CGCCACCGATGCGGTCGGCGACATCGCCCACGATGACCGCGCCCTGCGAGAATCCGGACAGGATGAACTGCGTATCGGGGCAGGTCTCGTGCATGTAGGTCAGCTCGCCCTCCAGGCGGGAGGTACCTTCATCGCGGGACTCGTCGTAGCTCATCTCCTGCTGAGCATTGATGTTCTTGAACTGCGCGGTGTACGGCAGCGTCCACACCTTGACGTCATTGGGGACGTAGGACTCCTTGAGCGGGTTGGTAATGGAAAGCATGAAGGAGTTCGGGTTCGCGCCGGGGTTGATGGGGTCATCGTCGGCGGCAGATTCCCACGTGCCCGGCGCGGAGACGAACTCGAAGCGCGGGCACCAGTCAGGCTGTGCGGGTTCCTCCTCACCGGGTTGCGCTGGGTCGTCGGAAGGCGCGACGAGCACTCCCGGTTCACCCTCGTTGCGGGTGTTGAGGAAGTGAACCGCTCCCCCGCCAATCACGGCGAGGAGGACGACGACGGCGAGGACGGTGAATGTTTTACGCATGGTGGGAAAATCTAGCTTGGGAAGGTGCGGGATTCCCTGCGGAATCCCTGACATGGAGCTGTGTGCGCTGGGCTTCGCTCTAGCCAGCGCACAGGGCGCGTCCCTGCTCAGTGATGAGCTGGGTGAGTTGCTCGTGACTCAGCTCGCTGCGGCCCTGTTCGATGAGCTGGCCGGCCACCGCGGGCACGGTAACGACATCACCTTGGCACGAAGCCTGGGCGGCGCCGATGAGCTGGTCCTCCACGCCGTCGGTGTTCACTCCACCCTGGGAGACCGCAGCCAGGAAGTCCTGGTTGGGGCCCTCATCGGGAGCGGGTGCGGGGATTTCGGAGACCTCGCGCGCGCCGCGGTCCTCAGGTTCGTCACCGGTTCCCCGGGATGAGCTGCCTGCAGAGGAGTTTTCGCTAGCGCTTGTCGACGTTTCAGAGGACGCCCCCGACGCCGCCGACGACGCGGACGCGGAACGCTCAAGCGGCGCCACGGAGGTCTCGGTGGCTTCACTCTCATCGACGGTGGCGGAACCGCAGCCGGCCAGCAGTGCGCCAGCGGCCAGCAGCGCCGCCGCTACGGTGGGATGGGAAAGACGTCGCATGCGCATGGCTTACTTCTTGTCTGCCTGAACGGTGCCCATGACCTTGCGGATGACTCCATGCTGGAAGGTCTGGGTCAGGCCGCCGGCCGGGATCTCCTTGTAGTCTTCCGTCGGCCAGCCGAATTCGCCCTGCTCGTAGCCGTGCTTGCCCCACTCCTCAAAGATGTCGCCCTTGAGGATGTAGTGCGCACCGGAGTCCATGGACCAGTAGATGTTGCCGTGCTCGAACTCTTGGAAGAAGCCGCCATTGACTGCCTTCTCCTCGCCGATCGGGTAACCCAGGTCGGATTCAGCGGCCTTGAGCTCCTTGTACTTGGCGCCGATAGCGCCGTGGACGATGTGGAAGGAACCATCCGGGTTGTGGGTGAGAACGCCGTCCTCGAATTCCTGGACCACGCCGTCACCGATCTTGCGGACATCGGAGGTCGGGTACTTGAGGTCACCGCCCTCGTAGCCGTTCTTGCCCCACTCGTCGAAGATGTCCTTCGGGATGGGCCATGCGCCGTTCTCCGGGGTCCAGTAGATGGAGCCGTGCTCGAAGTGGACGTAGCGGCCGCGGCCGTCCGGGGTCTTTTCTTCGCCGGTCACCGGGAAGCCCAGCCAGGAGGTCGGGCCACCGAGCTCGGAGTAACGCGCGCCGATGCGGCCGATGACGGCGTGGGCGCCGGTCTCCGGGGACCAGTAGGCGGTACCGGCCTGGAAGTCCTGGGCCTTGCCGCGGTCGGCGACGTCATACTCGTTGTTCAGGCACGTTCCGATGATGCCGGACTTGGTGGCATCGGCGATGGCGCCGACCGGGGTGCAGTCCGCACCGCGGTCGCTCTTGTCCAGACCGAGGGAGTCAGCAATGAACGGCCACGCCTCGGTCATTTCGAACTGCCAGTATTCCCAGCTGTGGACGCCGGTCGGGCGGAACTTCACCACCGGCTCCACGCCGGCGCGCTTGGCGTAGTCCACGAAGGTCTGGGTAGACATGCGGGAGATGGCCTCGAGACCCACGCCGGCCATGTTGGCCTGGCCCTTGGCCACGGAACCGATCTGGCCGTAGTCATCCTTGCCGTTGCCGGCGGAGACGTAGACCTTCATGTCCTTAAGATTCTCGATGCCCAGCTTCGGGTCGTGGTCAACCCAGTCCTGGGAGTACAGCTCGCCCCACATGTTGGTGGAGGTGTATCCGCCGGCATCTGCCTGGGCGGCGGTCACGGCCTCCGGCATGCCGGTGGTCGTGGTGTCGAGGTAGCCGGAGAAGGAGCCAACGAACTTGAAGGCCCACGGGTTGCGCTCGGCCAGGTTCATGGCGGCGGTACCGCCCATGGAGATACCGGTAACAGCGCGCTGGCCGTTGGAACGGTAGGCCTTTTCCAGCACTGGGATGAGTTCCTGCATGAGGAAGGTTTCCCACTTGTAGTGCTTGCCGTTGTCTGCCTTCTGCCAATCGGAGTAGAAGGAAGACTCGCCGCCCACCGGCATAATGAGGTTGACGTTGCGGTCAGCGTATTGGGACAGGATGTTGGTCTCGATGGTCCAGCCGGACTCGTCATCGCGGGCACGCAGACCGTCGAGGGCCCATACCTCCGGGAACGTCTTGTCCGGGCTGGAGTACCAGTCACGAGCCAGCTGAATCTGCACGACCTGCTCCTGGTCCGGCATGGCGGCGGACTTGATGTAGACCTTGAGGTGGCGGTTGGTCAGGTACTCGACGCGGGAGACGGAGACACCCTCCGGCAGTCCTTCGATGTCCGGGTACTCGGTATCGATCGGGGTGCGCTGCGGCGGGTTCGACGGCGCGAAGGAATCCGAGAAGTTGGAGCTTCCCAGGATGTCGGTGAGGCCCTCGCCGGAGCTGGAGCCGGAGGACTGTGCGTTAGCCATAGGCAGCAGTGCGAGGCCCACGGCCACGGCGGTGGGCAAAGCAGCAATAGTCAGGCCCTTGCGAGCAGCGGACGGGGAACGAAGGCCTGCACCTTTGGAGGGCTGTGCAGACTTCTGAGAGGGCGCAGTGTTCGGCATTGGTGAATCCTTGCGGTGTGTCGGGTGAAGGCACGTTGCATCGAGCGGGCTCCGCAGGTTCCCCTCCTGCGGAACTCGCCACTGCAGACGCGGTGAGCGGTCTAATGTGTGCTCAAGTTTAAGTTGAACTTGAGACTTTTGGAAGAGGGACACGCCCACGCTGCCCCACCGAACACGAAAAAGCCGGCTCCCCCAGCGCCTCAGCGAAAGGATGTCACTGAGACGCCAGAAGAGCCGGCGCAAAGAAGCTGCCGCGACGCTTACCAGGCGTTCATCACGTTGAGCACCTGCGGCTTGGAGTGCTCCAGCTCGTAGCCAAACTGCTCCCAGTTGTGCAGGCCCTGGGCCGGGTAGTTCGTCTGTAGACGGACACCCGACGCGCGTGCCTTGAGCTCCCACAGACGGGTCGTGGCATTCGCAAAACCTTCCAGCACCACACCGGAAGCGATGTGCTGCGGCAGGTAGCGCTGCTGATCCAGCGGGCCCGGGATACCGGAGGCCGCGGACACGAAGACGTCCGTGCCGTGCGCCGCCAGATCCGGAATCAGGTTGAACGGGTCATTACTGAAGCGCTTCGGGTTGATGACGGAGCCGTACATGGCGTTGATGTTGAAGCCGCCGGCGTCGAGAAGCGCAAGGCGCATAAAGGTCTGCGCACCCGGCAGAGTCGTGGTGAGGTAGCCGGAGTAGGACAGCGTCTGACGGAACTGCTCCGGGTGCTTGCCGGCCAAGGTGATGGCCGCGGTGCCACCCATGGACAGGCCGGCAATGGAGTTGTTGTTGCGGGCCACGCCGAAGTTGCCCTCGAGGTAAGCCGGCAGCTCCTGGGTCAGGAAGGTCTCCCACTTGTAGTTCACCGGCTTCACCAGGTCATAAGTGGCCGGGCCGCGCCAGTCCGCATAGAAGGACGCAGCGCCACCCACCGGCATGACGAGGGTGATGTTGTGATTCACGTAGGACTGAGCCGCGTTAACGTCATTGATCCAGGCGTTGGTGCGGTCCGTGGCACGGAGGCCATCGAGAAGGTACAGGCCCGCGTTGCCACCATTCTTGGCCGGCTGAACCTGAACCGGAACGGTGCGGCCCATGGCCTGCGACCAAACATCGCAGCGCTGGACCCAGTAGCCCACGCGGTCCCACTCGCAGGCGCCGGTGGCGTCCCCACGCAACCAGTCACGATTGGCCGCCGAGGCCTCCTGGGTGCCGGCGGTGACGACGAGGCCCAAGGCGACGGCGATGGCGGCGACAACCGCCACAACGCGCGTCCGCAGGGCAGAGCTCAGTGCACTCATTTTTCTCCTTAACGTTTTTACTGCCACTACTACATCGCCGACACGCCAGCGATGGTTACGGATCAATAACGAGAATCTTTTGTAGAGTAGCCCACTCGGCCGAGTTTTGCCTCCCCTCGGGGGTGGCTACCCGGCAGGAAGGTAATCGGACGGGTCCTCCGACAGCTGCAGCGTGCGGCCCGTCGTCAGGGAAAACCCCAGGTTAGCGCGGAAACGCTCCCACGACATGGGCTCGCTATAGGATGCGACAAGCTCCTTCAGCTCCGGGGTCTCCAGCGCCTCCCGCGCCTGGCGGGTTTTCTCCTTGTCGTACCACGGCGGCAGATAATCAATGTCCGCGCCGGACTCCGCGGCCTGCCATTCAAGGGCCAAGGACTTGTCGTGGCCAATGCGCCCGTTGTCCTCACGCGGCATGCGCGCCGCCAGCGGGGTGGCCAGACCGATGGTGTCCTGGACGCGGATGTCAAGCGGCGCGTTCATCGACGTCATTCCAAGGTTCACCAGGAACAGCGTCGGCTGATCCTTCCGGCCCTCCTCGCGCGGGACCGTAAGCCAGTTGAGGCGGTCGGCGTCCTTGTCCTCCACGTAGATGACGGCCAGGGCATCGCCGTCCTCGAGGTTCTCCATGGCGCTCGGGTAGCCGTTCATGAATTTCATTGTGAGGTAATCACGCGCCGAGCGCGGGGGATATCCAGCCTCGCGCTTGGTGGCGTAGGTCCAGAAATCACGCTCGTCAACGATGTCAAGGGGCTGCTCATAGGCATCCCAATCCGTTTCGTGGCCCCGCAGAATAACGACGAGGGCCCACACGGCACAGAAGGCCACCGCGAACCACGTGGCTAGGCCCTTGAGCGGCAGCACAAAAACCGGAAGTAGCGCGGCGAAAAGCGGCAGCAGGAGCATCCGGCCGTGCATAAAGTCGCCGCCGACGCGCAGGACATACAGCGTGTGTACTGCGGCCGCACCCAGGAGCACATAGGTTACGGCCGTGGGGCTGCGCAGCGCCGTGGGGCGCAGGTGCTCACGGGAGGCCCACGCGCCGGCCACCGCCAGCACGAGGACGGGCAGGTACAGGGCATACGGCCCGGCGAAATCCTGAAGATAGTTCAGGCCGCTGGCCCATGCGCTTTCCGACGCCGACTTCGCCACCGCCGTGTGCGGAGTCAACAGACCGTAGTAGCCCATGCGGAAAATCTGGTACGCACCCGGGATGGGCAGCGCCGCCCCGAGGATACCGAGCCACACCTTCCAGTTGCGGTGCGCCGCAAGGAGCACCAGCCCGGCCAATCCGCCATATAGCGCGAGTTCCGGGCGCACCAGCCAGGACAGGCCTGCCCACAAGGCCAGCCAGTACGCGCTGTGTGTGGAGGGGGACTGCGCCCAGTTCTGCAGCAGCGCCCACAGGGCCGCGAGATAGAAAATGGACAGGCCCCACTCAAGGCCGGAGGTGAAGAAGTCACGCGCCGGCGGCAGCGCGAGGTAGACCAGCGCGCCGGCGGGAAGCACGAGCGGCGCGGCACCGCGTGCAGCGGAAGCGTGGGAGCGGTAAAGCCCGCGGGCGGTTGCCCACACGCCAAGCATCATCGCCGCGACCGAAAGCAGCAGGCCCACGTTGACCGCGATGGATTCCAGCGGGGCATTCGACAGCCAGTGGGCAAGCAGGATGAGGTACTGCCACAGCGTTGACGTATTGGCTTCGACGCGCTCGCCCGCGTTAAAGACGGGGCCGTTGCCCGCTTCGAGGTTGCGGACGGTGCGGAGGACGATGAGACCGTCATCCGAAATCCAGCGGCGAGCGAACCCGCCCCAGAACGAGAAAACCCCGATCACGAGAACCGAGGCCAGCGCGCTGAGCGCCGCAACGGTGCGTGAATCGGGTTTTCGCATGGGGAAAGAGTCTAGCACTGTGACAGCAGTTAGTAGCTATCCACCAATCGAGGGCATGACGTAGACGGCCATGACGATGCAGGCCAGCCATGCCAGCGCCAGGATCTGCAGGACGCGATCCTCCAGCGCAATCTCATCCGGGGCGCCACCATTGCCGCGGTCAACGTCCGCCGCGTAGCGCAGGATGGCGATGGTAAAGGGCACCATGGACACCTGGTACCACACGCCCGCAGAACCCTCGGCCAGGTTAGACAGCTGGAAGCCCCACAGCGAGTACGACATGACCACCGCGGTGGCTGCCAGGGTCCACACGAAGCGCAGATACGTCGGCGTATAGCCTTCGAGGGACTTGCGGATCTTCGCGCCCGTGCGCTCCGCCAGAAGAATCTCCGAATAACGCTTACCGGAGGCCATAAACAGCGAACCGAAGGCAGCCACCAGCAAGAACCACTGGGAGAGCTCGATGCCGGCGGCCACGCCACCGGCCATGGTGCGCAGCATGAAGCCGGAGGACACCAGGGCGATGTCAATGACCGGCAGGTGCTTCCACCCGAAGCAGTAGCCCAACTGCAGGCCGATGTAGACAGCCATGACGATGGCCAGCTGCGGGCCCGCGGTAGCCAGGAAGGACAGGCCAATCGATCCCACGATGAGCACCGCGGCCATCACATAGGCCAGGCTCACCGGCAGCACGCCCGCCGCGATGGGGCGGAAACGCTTCGTCGGGTGCTCGCGGTCAGCCTCCACATCGCGGGCGTCATTGATGAGGTAAATCGAGGAGGCGCCCATGCAGAAGACGACGAAGGCCAGGAGGACGTCGAGAAGCACGCGCGTATGAAACAGCGCGTCCGCACCAGCCGCCGCGGGGGCTGCGAGGACGAGGACGTTCTTGACCCACTGCTTGGGGCGCAGGGCCTTGACCATGCCATCGGCGAGGTTCTTCGGCGGCTTGCGCTTGCGGCCGGTATCGATGCCGGAGGTGTGCGGCTCCGAATGAAAGACTTTCTGCTCGCCGTCATCAACGCGTCGGGTGCTCATCGGCTCTTCCTTTCATAGCGGTGACAGGCCTCCGCGGTGGCGGCGCCGAGGAGGGCGCCGAGCGCGGTATCGGACGGATAATGTACCCCGAGCACCATACGCGAGGCCATCATGACCGGCACGCCCACGAGCGGCGCTGGGGTTCCCAGGACGTGTGCGGCGCCCACGAGGAACGCGCTTGTCGACGTCGCGTGTGACGACGGAAACGACAGCTTAGACGGCGTTTTCACACCGACCTTCACGTAGTCATAGTCCGGGCGCTTGCGGCGCACAATGCGCTTGATCACAACGCTGGCTGCGTGCGCGGTAAACGCACCGACGCCGACGTAGGCCCACTGGCGGCGCTTCTGTGGCTTCGAGTAGTTCACCGCTGCGCCAAGAGCAGATAGGGCCATCCAGCCCAGGGCATGCTCACCAAAGTGGCTTAAGCCCCGAGCGGCGGGCAGGATGCCGGGTGCGTCGAAGGCCACATCCTGGATCTTTTCTAGGACGTGGGATTCAGCGACGGAAAGCTTACTGGGCATCGAAGACCTTTCGCCAGGATTCGCGGGAGGTCAGCTCCGGTAGGGCCGCGCGGTATTCAGCACGGAGGCTGTCGAAGTTCTCCTCGATTTCCTTGAGCAGCTCGCGGGTGGACTGCACCAGCTCCTTGGCCAGCTCGCGGTCGCGTTTGCGGAAGGCCACGCCGGTACCACCTGCGGTGGAAACAGTCGCCGAATCCACGCGGGAGAGCGTGAACCAACGAGCCTCCTCCGGGGTGAGGTTGAGCTGCGGCGCCTCGTGGTGCGCCGGGTCCTCCTTGCTCACCAAGTGCTTGGCAGACTTGAGAAGCCACGGGATCTTCTTGATCTTGCCCAAGCGGCCGCCGATGTTGCGGGTGGGCACGCCCGGCGCGCCCGTCGGGGCGGGCAGCTGGTCGGCGGACTCGATGATGACGGCATCGGAATAACCCTTGCGGATCTCCGCGATGCGCGGAAGAGAAGACTCCAGAATGTCGAAAAGGCGGTCCGGGCCGGCGAGGAAGTCCTTCATGGCTTCCAGCTGGATGGCCATGGTGGAGTACTCCATGCACATGGTGTGCTTGAGGGTGGACTTAAAGATGCTGCGTGTAATGCCGCGCGGGTCGCCCTCGTGGTAGAGCGCGGCCACGATGAGGCGGTTGCGTAGGTGGAAGTAGGCCTGCCAGTCGATGGCATCGTCCTTATCTGCCCAGGCCATGTGCCAGATTGCGGCACCCGGCCAGGTCACCGTGGGGAAACCATTGGCCGCGGCACGCAGGGAGTACTCGGTATCATCCCACTTGATGAACAGCGGCAAGGGCTGGCCGTTGGTCTCTGCCACGACGCGCGGGAAAAGGCACATCCACCAGCCGTTGTACTCCACGTCCACGCGGCGGTGGAGTGCGCGGGAGTCGTACTTCTTCGGGTCAAGGCGCGATTCCTTGGTGCCGATGGCGCGCAGCGGGTATTTGGCAAAGTCGTGGTCGTAGACCGCATGCTCGGCCGCGCCCCACATGAAGTCAGCGCGGTTGACACGCTCACCAGTGGTGCGCAGCTGGGAGCGCTCTTGCAGGTTGAGCATCTCGCCACCCACGATGATGGGCTTCGCAGCATAACGCGCCGCTTGGACTGCGCGCAGGATGGAATCCGGCTCGATGGCGATGTCATCATCCATGTACAGGATGTACGGCGAGTCCGTATTCTCCAGTGCTTCAAACATGATGCGGGAGTATCCGCCGGAGCCGCCCAGGTTGCCCTGGCGGAATTCGCGGAAGCGCTCGCCGAAGTGCGCCACGGCTTCGTCGTAGCCCGGCTCATCCGCCGGGTGCTGGTTACCCTGGTCCGGCATAAGCACGTAGTCGATGATTCCGTCCACCACTGGGTCTTCCGCCAGCGCCTGCAGCGCGGCCACGGCATCGGTCGGGCGGTTGAAGGTTGGAATACCCACAGCGACGCGCTTCTCCTGCGCCGGGTATTCGCTACCGTCCGGCAGGAGCTGCGGGTTCGGGGCGTGGGGGGCGCACCAGGCGGCGTCGACAAGCGTGGTGTCCTCAACCGCCGAGGCATCAAACCACAGCAGGCCTCCGTCCTCAAAGTTCTTCAGCGGCAGCTCAAACTCGTGGTGGCCGGTGGTCACCACGTGGTTGGCCACCGCGATGCGCTGGCCGTCCTGCTTGGAACGATAAAGGGAAATATTGGCCTCGCCCTCAACGTCCATCACGAGCACGATGGACTTCAGCTGAGACCAGCGGCGCCAGTAGGCGGCCGGGAAGGCATTGAAGTAGGTCTCAAAGGAGGCTTCCTCGCCCGCCGGGATGGTCACGGAGGTGCGGCCGCTCCAGCTGAGGCGCTCGCGGTTTTGCTCAGACTCGATGAGGTAGAGCATGCGGACGTCGACCGGCTCGCCGCGCTTGGGCAGCAGGATGCGCTGTACGGGTTCTAGCGTTTCGCGCGCAGCAGAATTGTTGGCAGTCACGATATTTTCGGTTCTCCACACAGGTTTCGACAGTATTCAGAAACCAAGATTAGTGGTTCAGCACTGCTGCGCTGGGTTCCCACGCGGCTGAAAGCTAAGCCGAGAGGGGTGCATCCTCCGAGATGGGTTCGATGCCCAGACGGTTGAGCATGTAAAGCACGCGGGCGCCGAGGTCGTCAGCCAGCTCGCAGGTCTCCTCTACGGTTTCTGCCGTAGCGATATCCCAAATCTTGATGTCCTTGCCGACTTCGTCGCCTATGATTGCGGCGCCAAAAGGAAATCGACCTCGATGGTCACGAACTCGTGGCCGCAATTGTCAGAGGCTCAAGAGAGTGTCGAATCGGAGGGAGATTGAGAAAGTAGAGAACAATACTGACTAATTTTTCGCTAACTGACAACTATTAACTCTGTACAGTAAGAAGGATACTCCTCATAGCAACACATGATCAGAGTGTCTTTCTTCCTATTTCAGTCAGCTCAAAGAATCGACTTTAGCGAACCTCTTCCCAACTGCTCCCCAAGTGAGATAAACGCCGGTACAAACAAGAAATGCTGCAAAAAGAACGCCAGCAAGGGAAAACGAAACCTTCAGAGAAATCCCCGCCATCACATGCCCCAATGAGGAACCAAGGATAGCCAGATGCAATGTAGAACTCAGCACAGCGAAAACTACCGACAAGGCCATTGACAAAGTCAAGTAGCAAAAAGACAAGCCGATGAACCGTGCGACATTGATCATCGGAGTTGCAACACCAATTCGCGCGAGCCGCTCAGTGGTGACTTTAATCTGGTCCACCCCCGCGAAAAAAGAAAAACAGATAGCAATCCAACGAATAGCAAGGGAAGACCAAAGATGATAAGAAAATCCCAGTCTTGAATGCCCTGGCCAAACTGCTCTAATGCCAGCACCTCTGTCTGGGAAACCGACAACACAATAGCGGGAATGCCAAGCACGTAGCACAACGGGAGAACTATCGCCTTTGTCGCTGAATGAAGCTCGGCCGAAAGAGCACCAACTATTGAAACACCCGCAGCAATCTTCGAAAAAGACGCCAATAACCTTTCAAGAGAGACAACTACAAAAAGCACTGTTCGACTGCCCACCCGCGGAGTTGACAACCTATATAGGAACACCCCCCGACGAGGTGACGAGAATCCCCTCGTCGCTGTCGGACGGCGGTTTCCCGACCGGTGGCCCGGCCACCGGCAAACCTCACCCGCGGCCGCCCGGGCCCTGTCCATGGCCAAGCCCGGTCTGGTGCCCCCGGCGCCAACGACTTCCGGTGCCGCCCCGGGACGGTGAATTGCCCGTCATCCTCATTCCCGGGACCGGGTCGTCGAACAGCTCATCGGTACCGGGCCTCGAACCACGGGCCCCGGGCGCACAGCGCAGCCGATCGCTTTGACGTCCACCCCGAGATGCGCCACGGATACTCCCGAAACGCCGGCAAAACGAACGCGCTTGCCTGGGAACAGCAGATCTCCGGTTCCATGCTGCTGAATGAGCTGACCATCGGCGACATCACTCGACCGGGCGTTCGGTACACCTTCCTGGGCACGCGGCACGACAATGCCGTGCTCCCCCACTAAAACTCCTTCGTGCGGGAACCCGGCGTCACCAACATCACCGTCCAAGACGTGTGCCCCGCCCACCGCACCGAGCACTACGGCTTCAATTACGACCCTGTCGCCCAGGGCATCGTCGAGGACCCGCTGACCGGGACGGCGTGGCGGGACCACTGCACCGGTACCGGACCGGAGCGATAGTCCTCGACGGACGAGGATCAGGCGCCCGGGGAGCCTCCCGTCCGGCACGTCCACGACTCGGCGTAGCGGCCGCCCTTCGCCAGCAATTCATCGTGCGTGCCCCGTTCTGCGACCGTCCCGTCCTCCGAAAGCACGACGATGAGGTCGGCATCGCGGACGGTGTGCAGGCGATGGGCGACGACGATCACGGTGCGATCGCCGCGCAACGCTTCCATCGTGCCGACAATCGCCCGCTCAGTGGCCGCATCCAGCGAGGACGTCGGCTCGTCGAAAAGCACCACCGGGGAATCCTTCAGAAGCGCCCGGGCGATGGCGACGCGCTGCCGCTCGCCTCCCGACAGCAGCGTCCCCTCCTCCCCCACCGGGTTATCCCACCCGGAAGGCAGCAGCTCCACGATGCGGTCCACCCCGGATCGCCGGGCGGCCTCGCGCAAGCGGTCTCCGTCGCCGGGCCCGGAACCGAATCCGGGGTCGGCGAAGACCACGTTGTCCCGCACGGACGCGTCGAAGAGGAACGTCTCCTGGAACACCGGGGTCACCAGCGAGTTCACGCCGTCGGTGCCGATCCGAGGCAAGGGCACCCCGCCAATGAGGATCTCCCCCGAGTCCGGATCATGAAACCGCGACAGCAGCCGCATGACCGTCGTCTTGCCCGCCCCCGAAGGTCCCACTATGGCGACCAGCGCTCCCTGAGGCGCACGGAAGCTGACGCCGTCGAGGACCTTCTTCTCCCCGTACCCGAAGCTCACGTCGCGGAACTCCACGTCATGCCCGTCGGGCAGCTCCGGTGCGGCAGGTTCGGGAAGGACGGGGATTGCCCGCAGGTCACGCAACGCAGCCAGCGTGTTGCGGCCCGCACCGAACCCGCCGGACAACGCTCCCGCCGTGGTGATCGGTCCGGTGAACTGGACGAGCACGATGAGCATCGGCGCCAAATGCGTCGGCGCCATCCCACCCGTCGCGGCGACTGCCACGGCGACGATCACCGCCGCTGTGAACACCGCATGGACGACCGAACCCAACCGTCCGATGGCCGCCCCCTGCGTCGACGTCGCCTTCGCGAACGCATCGTGTTGGGCCCGGATCGCCTCATCCACCATCGCATCCGCCGCCGAACCGTCGCCCGCGGCGCGAATCGCCTGCTGGCCGCGGGTGAACTCGATCAGCCTGCCGGAGACGGCAGCGACGGCATCAGCATGCGCTTCGTCCGACTCCCCGCCGACTCGACCAATGGCCCGGTAGGCGAAGAAGAGCACCGGCGCCGACGCGACGAGAACCAACCCGACGCGCCAATCCACCGCCAGAATTCCGAGAGCGATGACGGTCGGCGCAACCACAGCAGCGATGACGGGCCGCAGGATCACGTGCGGCACGGACGCCGCGAACGCTATGCCCGAAGACGCCATCTCCGAAAAGCGGCCGGCCGTGGACTTGGTGACGTACCCGAGTGGCAACGTCAGCACGCGTTCGCCCAGGGAACGCAGCAGGGACGACAGCACCGCTGCGGAATTCGCCCTGCCGACCGTCCCCGCGGCGAGGGACAGCACCGCATGGGCGGCCGCGAGGCCGGCGATGACGCCGGTGAAACGCCACGCCGTCGCATCATCTCCCACGGCCAGAGCCGACAGCAGCGGCAGCAGCGCGACGAACGCCGCTCCCTGTGCCAGCGCGGCAAGCGCGGCCAACGCAATGAGCCACGCCAGCGTCATCTTCGAGCGCCGATCCGTCATCGACCACAAGTCCCGGATCATCGGTTCCCTGCCTTTTCATCGTCTGCTTCAGTGCCCCGCGGGGCGGATGGTTCGTCGTCGAGCGCGAACGCGCGCCACAGATCCCGGTAGCGGCCACCGCGCGCAAGCAACTCGTCGTGGGTGCCCGCCTCCGCGACCGCTCCCCCATCGAGAACGAGGATGCGGTCGGCGTTGCGGATCGTGCTCAATCTGTGCGCAATCACGATCACCGTCCGCGAACGAGCCAAACGCTCGATTGCGGACTGAATGAGGGCCTCGGAAGCCGGATCCGCGTAAGCGGTTGCCTCGTCGAAGATGAGCACCGGCGCGTCCGTGACAATCGACCTCGCGATGGCCACGCGCTGCGCCTCACCACCGGAAAAGGTCACGTCGACGTTGACCACCGAATCCAGGCCCTTCGGCAGCGCCGCGATGACCGTATCGAGGTTCGCGAGCTTCGCGGCCGCCATGATTTCGCCGTCGGTGGCGTCTCTCCTGGCCAGCCGGATGTTCTCCCGCAAGGGCAGGGTGAGCAACTGCGGATCCTGGAACACCACCGACACCGAACGGTGCACGTCGCGCACGGCGATGTCGCGAAGATCGTCGCCGCCCAGCAGCACCGAGCCTTCGACAGGGTCGTGGAAACGCGCCAACAGCCGGGCGACGGTGGACTTTCCGGAACCGGAGGACCCCACCAGCGCCGTGAGGGTCCCCGGTTCGAACGTCGCGGACATCCCGTCGAGGACCCGCGGCCCATCCCCGTAGGAGAAGACCAGGTTCCGAACCTCGAGCGCGCCCCCGCGCGCGGGCACCGGATCGGCGGGCTCGGCGATCGGCGGCGTGCTCAGCACCTTCGCAATGGACTTCAGAGCGGCGAGCCCCGCGATGATGGGTTCGGAGTTCATGGCCACCCGCACGATCGCCGCGGAGAGTCCAAGGCCGAGAACCAGTCCGGCGACGAGACCCTCCGGTTTGCCGCCCGCGGTGTCCCTCAAAGCGAGGCCGGCGCCGCACACCACTGCGAGGACCGTGATCGGGGACGTCACCACGTCGATGAGCCCGAGATAGATGTTCGACTGCCGGGACCAGGCGGACCACGCGCGGACGAACGACGACGCCGCGGCATCGTAGCGGCCCGCGCCCTGGTTGGCGCGTCCGAAGGACTTCATCACAGGGATGCCGCGCACCAACTCGATGACCGCAGCCGTCACTTTTTCAGAGGCTCGCTCGTAGTCGCGCTGAAGATCGGCTCCGCGCGAAATCATCATGCCCATCAGGGCGAAGGTGACCAGCACTGGGACGACCGCCACCGCCGCGATCCGCCAATCGACCGCGACGAGCGCGATGAGGGAAAGCAGGGGAACCAGCACCGCCACCACGGTCTCACCGACGGTGTGGCCCATGAGCTGGTGGACGGCCGCGACGTCCTTCTCAACCGACCCGATGATCCCCGACGAGCGCCGGGCGTCCAGCCAGCCCAGCGGCAGCTTCCGGATATGGGCAACCAACCGGCGCCGGAGGTAGAGCTGCAGGTCGTTATCCGCCCGGTGCGAGAGCATGCCGGCGGCGCCGTCCGCGGCCATGCGCACCGTTGCGGCGACGACGATGACAGCCACGGCCAACCACGTCCGATGCTCCGGGGCCTCCGGGTACGTCATCGCGATGTCGATGATGCCGACCAGCGAAGCGACGGTAGCCACCGACGACAGGACGGATAACGCGACCACCGCACGCATCCGGGTCCGAATCGGGGCGAGCAGCGACCACGGGCCTACGGTCCCGTCCACGGCGCTCACTTGCCCGCCTCCCCGATCGCGCTTTTCTTCGTGAGAGTGCAGAAATACACCATGCCGGCGCGTGAGACTCCGTCCAGCTTCAGCCCGTTGGCTTCGGCGAGGTCCTCGAGCTCGCTGCCCCGGAACACCCGGTGGCCCGTCTTCTCCATGACGGCCATGTCGACCCGCTCGTTCACGTCGGGATCCTCGACGAACGTCTGCACGTAAGCGATGCCGCCGTCGGCGAGCAGCCCGGAGACCCTGACGAGCGCGGCTCCCGCATCCTTCATTTGGTGGAGCGCGCCACACACCCAGATTTCACAGGCCCCGCCGGGCTCTCCCGCGAGCGGCGTGAGGATGTCGGCAACGTGGAATTCCGTCCGGGCCCCGAGCCCGTCGGCGGCGGCGCGTTCGCGGGCGATGCGGATCGCATTGGGCGACAGGTCGTAGCCGACGATGTTCGCCCTGCGATAGCGAGACTCAGCGGCGAGCGTGCGGGCGAGCCACCCGGTTCCACAACCGAGGTCGAGGACCCGGGCCGGCGCATCCGGCCCGGGATCCAGCGCACGGAGCTTCCGGTACACGGCAGCGGCGTCCATCGGTTCGCGCGCATAGCGGCTTAGGAACCTCGGCTGGACCTTGTCCTCGTAGGCCGCGAGGAGCCTGCGGTTGTTCTGGACGATCTGGGCGATCGACTTCATTTGGTTCTGTCTCCGGGTGTGTGGGCCGCGTCCACGCGGCGGTTTCGGGTTAGATGCTCGGATTCGCGGGCCGTCATGCAGACTCCCCCGGCCTCGTTTTCACGGCGATGCCCCACGCCGCGAGCACAGCGATACCAAAGAACCAGGCCGCGCAGACCACCAGACCCGCAGCCCCGGTGCCGTTGACGGCCTCGCCGGCCGCGGATACGGGGGTGTGCCCGGCGATTCCGCGCAGGAGGGGACGGAAGTGGTCGGCGGGCATGAGCACCGTGTTGACGAACATCGCAACGATGATCAACGGGATAAGGGCCACGGATCCCTGGGGGCTAGTGATGGAGAACGCGATGTACGTGCCGGTGCATGCGGCCGCCGCGGCAACCATCGCGCCGGTCACCGTGATCCTCCACCACCAGGACACCTCCGGGGGGCCGTCGGAAAGCAAGGCGGCCACCGCCGCGACGACGACCGTCATCGCCATGATCCGGATGAACTCGGCGATGATCCGTGCGGTCGGCACGGCCGCGTACGGTGCCGGCATTGTGATCAACCGCTCGTGGAGGCCATTGCTGCGTTCAACGAACACGGTGGACGATCCCGTGATGGCCAAGATGAACGCCCACGCCGTCACGACAAGGATGACCGCGTCCCGGAGTTCGAACTCTCCGGTGAGCTGCCTGACCAGGCTACCGAACATGCGGTTGACGATGAACAGGTACACGAGCGGAGCAATGAACGTCATGAACCAGAAGTCAGGGCGCCGCAGCCAAGTGTGGACGATGCGCCGCAGATGCACGAAAATGGCGTCGATCATGATTCGCTCCTCAAGGTGAACCGGCGGATGAACAGGACGATTCCGACGACCGCCGCGACACCGAGCCACAGGGCGGCCTCTTCCCCGGCACTATCCGGGAAGGCATCCGGGGACGCCGCCCTGATCACCTCGATGATCGGCGAAAACGGCATGTGACGTACGACGTCGCGCAGGGAGCCGTCCAAAGCGGTCGCCGGAATGAACGCGGTGGAGAACATGAGCAGCAGCATTTCCAGCGCCTGGATCGATGAGGCTGTCGACACCGGGGCGGGCACCATCAGGATCACCCCGTCCGTGACCAGGGACAGGACCGCGGCGGCGAGCAGTGACCACAGGACTGTCCACGCGACGTCACCGAGAGCCATGTCGAGGCCGCAGGACCACGCGACGACCAGCAGCGCCGCGATCGACGCGGACATCCGCAGCACATCGGTGGCGAGCCTGCCGGCGACATAGCCGCCTGTGGCCCCGGGCAACACGCGCACGCGGTCAACGAGCCCGGATTCGACGTCCTGTCCCACCGCCATCGCCGACGCCGCGGCGGTGAACATCGCCGCCTGGAACAGGCAGCCGCCGAGCACGAAACGCAGGTACCCGAAGCCGGATTGCCCTGCCGAGTACCCAAACACCGCGTACAGGCACAGCAGGAAGAGGGGAGGAACGACGAACATGGAGATCAGCGACGCGGTGTTGCGTCGCAACAGCAGCAGATCCCGACGGAGGAACGCCGCGACCGACGTCGCACTCATCGCGCCGCACCCCCTGCGTTCATCGATATGAATACCTCGTTGAGGGTGGGCGGCGACACGCTCAGCGAATCCGGCAACGCGTCCGAGGCCTCCATCGCCTGCGCCACCGCCTCGAGGACCTGCGGTCCGGGGTCGACGTCGAGGGACACCGACTTCCCCGCGACGCGGGCGCCGTCCAGGCACGTTCCTCCGAGGCAGCGGGCGAACGCCTCCGCCTCGGCGGTGGTGGCAAAGGACACGCGGAGCACGTGCGACCCGAAGTCGCGGCGCAATTCCTCCGGCGTTCCGCTGGCGACGATGCGGCGGTCCTTGAGCAGATGGACGTGGTCTGCCAGCGCCTCCGCCTCTTCCAGGTACTGGGTGGTCAGCACCAGGGTCATTCCGTCGTCCCGCAGTTGCCGGATGAAGCCCCACAACTCTTCGCGGCTGACCGGGTCCAGCCCCGTCGTGGGTTCGTCGAGGAACAGCAACCTGGGCACGACGCACAGCGACGCGGCGATGTCGAGGCGGCGCCGCATGCCACCCGAATAGGCCGACGCCAGCGTCGAGGCACTGTCCGCGAGCGAGAATTGCGCGAGCAGTTCCGTCGCGCGGGCGGCCGCGTCGGCGCGGTCGAGTCCGCGCAGACGCCCGAAGAACTCCAGGTTCTCCCGGCCGGTGAGGTTCTCGTCGATCGCCGCGAATTGGCCGGTGGTGGCAATGGCGGCGCGCACGCCCGCCGGATCCTCTTTCACATCGCGCGAGAAGATGCTCACCTCGCCGGAGTCTGCGGTGATGAGCGTCGACAGGATTCGGATGAGGGTGGTCTTGCCTGCGCCGTTGTGGCCAAGGAACGACACGATCGACCCGGCGGGCACGGTGAAACTCACGCCGTCGAGCACATGCTTGCGCATCCGGGCGCCGCGCTTTCCCTTGCGCCCGCCGTCCGGCGGAGCACCTGCCCCGCCTTCGGGCGCGGTGCCGGCTGTGCCCGCAATCGGGTAGCTCTTCGTGAGGTCGCGGACGACGATCGCCGCACCCCGTTCAGCTTGATCCGTCATCGTTTCTCCTTTTCTTTGGTGTCGCAGTGGGCCGCTGCCGGCAGTGGCCCCGTGGTCGGGTTGTCATGCGGCGTTTCGATATGGATGCCTGCATCGCGGGCGAAGGCGAGGACCGGTTCGAGGAGCCGGGGGTGGCTGACGAGATCCCGGCACCCCGGCGCGACCGGCTTCCCCGCGACCGACGCAACGGTGGCGGCAATGGCCGCGGTCATTTTGTAGGAACCCGGGCCAGTTGCCCGGACGACGGTTGTCTCGGCCGCCGACCCCGCATCGCCCGCGCCGGCGGAGGACAGTGCGATGACCAGCTCGGCGGGTTGCGGAGTGCCGTTCGCCCGCGCCTTCCGCGACGTCACGGCCGCCCCGAGACGGGCGAGCAGACCGGAGACGACGGGCATCGCGTACAGTCTCGACGTGCGGATCTTCTCCACCGACTCATCGGGGAGAGCATCGAAGGCGACGTGATAGGAAAATCCGAGGATCGAGGGGCACACCCCGCGTACGACGTCGATGTCCGGGCATTCGTAGCCGATTCCGCTTTGCGACGACACCAGGTTGCGCCGCACTTCGACGATGGCGCCGCCGAGCATCGCGCGGTATCCGCCGCGAATGGTCCGGAACATCGACTCGACCGACGCGGCCCCGGATTCCTGGTCGGCGCCAATTCGCAGATCGACCCGCACATCGCGGACCTCTTCGGTCCCCGCAGCGCAGGCCCCGAGCATCAACAGGGCCGTCGACAAGCCCGGGCACAGGCCGAACCCGGTGAGCACGGGAACCCCCTCCCGCCGAGCATCCCCGTCGAGGGCCATGATTGCGCGGCGGGCGTCGATCGAATCGTTGACGTCGATGTACCCGGTGCCTGAGTCGATGCAAGCACGGGCGAGTGAGTCTGCATGCACCTCGAACGGGCCGATGCCGGCTTCGGCCAACCGAGTCGCAGCCGCCACCGCCTCCGCATGGACCCGGCCGTACGGGACGAGGACGTCCCGCCGATTCTCGACGAAGGTGATCCCCTTCTTCGTCTCATCGGCCTTGTCCCGAAGCACGTCGCTGATGGTCCGGATCGTGTTCACTGGTACCTCTTTCGGTTGTCGGCGCCATGCCGGTGCCGGGCGGACCGGGCCCGCATGGCGCGACCCGGAGGATGTGTCTGAAGGGTTGAAGCAACTGGGTGGGGCGCGTCTCCGTACAGGCTCGGAAACGCTCGCGGGCTCGGGGCCCGCCGGTTCCGGGTGCCCGTCAAGTCACTGCGGACACAAGGGCCGCAACGAAGGCCGCGGCGGACGCTGCGGCCGCGAAACCGTCACGCACTCGCCAGGGGTGATCGGTGCGGAAGGTACGCCCCGGATGGCGGCCGAAGTTGCGCATCACCAGGGTCAGGGACAGCTTTTCGGCGCAGCGCACGGCGCTGACGAACAGGGGAAAGGCGATGCGCGCGGGCGTCGTCGCGCGAATGAAGCCGGAGCGGAAAGACTGCCCCGGTCGCATCGAGCGCAATCTAATCGCCCATGTCAGCTGGGGGATTTCGCTGCGCAGGAACGCCGCGATGCTCACCCCGGAAATCGCTATGGTGCACCATGTGTAGGGCACCCGGAGGCGTTGTACCATGGCGTCGAAAAGCTCCTCGACGCGCATACACGCGGAGACCAGGACCGTCCCCGCAAACACGGCCGTCAGTAGCAGTCCGTGATGGATGCCGTGGCGGACAGCCTCCGCCGGATCCCCACTGCCGTAGAACTCGGAGCGCCACCCGAGCAGGCCGAAGAACACCCCGATTAACAGGACGAGGAGGACCTTCCCCGCCGTCGCCCGAACGTCACGTTCCGCGATCGCAGCGAGTGCGAGGAACGCGACCCCCGTCAGAGCGAGAACGGCGTCTCCGCCGGAGAGCAGCCCGGCGACGAGGACGAGCATCACCGCCGCGACAATCGTGATGGCGTTCAACCCCGCGCGCCTTCGAGCGGCGGATCCACTGGTCCAGGGGCTTTCGTCCAAGGACGTCCGTGCGCCGGCCGCGGGCAGTGCGCGATCCCGCCGGGACGACTCCGGGGAAGCCGGCACGTCGGCTGCGGGACCGGACCAGGCGACCTTCCCTTCGGCGACGATGCTCGCCCGATCCGCCCACGTTCGCGCAGCACGGCGGTCGTGGCACGTGAACACAACGGTTCCGCCGGCCCCTGCGTATTCCGCTAGGGCATCCAGTACGATGCGCGAGCTCGGCGAATCCAGATGCGCCAACGGCTCGTCGAGAAGCAGCAAACGGCGATTGGCCGCCACCGCCAGGAAGATGCCCAACCGTCTTTTCTGTCCGCCCGACAGGACGAACGGCGAGACGGGGTCAAGTGCCCGGGGGCACAAGGCTTCCCGCAGTTTCCGCAGCTCATCGGCGCCGAGTGGTCCGTGCGGGTCCGTGCCGGCCAGCGCGGAGTCAATTTCCGCGGCGACGGTCGCGCGGGTGAACTGGTGCTCGGGGTTCTGGAACGCCAACGACGCGAAGGCGTCGGGGACGCGCCGGGCGGACGCGCCGTCAATCCGGAGGTCCGCTCCCGCCTTCATCTGGCCCGACAGCACCGCCAGCAAGGTGGACTTACCGGCTCCGTTGGCACCGACTAGGGCATGAATCTCGCCCCGTTCCAGTGTCAGATCGGCCCCGTTCAGGATCCTCTCCCCGCCTCGGGCCACGTGGGTTCCGGTCAAGGCCAGCAGTGGAACGGCCTCCGCCTCCGATTCCGGATCGGCGCCATTCCCGGCTCCCCGGGACCTTCGCCGCCGGTCCGGACCGGGACGGTCCGGCGCCCCCGTGCCCGGCGTACTGGCGTCCGGCGTTCCGGCGGTCGCGGCCGTCGTCGCAATGCCCTTCACCGCGATGTCATCCGGCGCTCCGTGGGCGGCGACGCTCCCGTCCGCATCGAGGATCGTCACCGTGTCGACCCACCCGTCGAACGGGCGGAGGTCGTGCTCGATGAGCAGGATGACGCGCCCCGGGGCCCGCAAATCACGGATAGCGGCGAACAGCGACCGGCGACCATCCTCGTCGACGTGGGCCGCGGGCTCGTCGAAGATCATGACCTCCGGCGCACTGGCCACCGCGCCGGCGATGGCCATCCGCTGGCGTTGCCCGCCCGACAAAGCCCACGGATCCTTCTCCGCGAGCTCTGACAGCCCGAGCTCTGATAGGGCCGCGGCTGATCGCTTGGCGACGATGTCGGCTTCCACGAGGGAAAACTCGAGGGCCATGGATACGTCATCGACGACTCGAAGCGTGAGCACCTGCGTCGCCGGGTCTTGCCCGACGAAGGTGACCCGGTCCCCGTCCACGGGGCATTCGGTGCCGTCGACATCAACGATATGCACGGATCCGGCATGGTCGATGGGGATGTGCGAGGGGATCAGTCCAGCGATGAGGTGGGCCAGGCTCGTCTTTCCGCATCCCACGGGTCCCATGATGACATTGATCGTACCGAAGTCGAAGGAGAGATCCACCATGTCGGGTGCCCATCGCCCATCGGCGTGCCGCACGCCAGCGCCACTGACCCGTAACCGGGCCGGGGCCGTCCCACGTGTCGCACCGGCGCACGCAGGTGCTCCGCCGGTCACCGGGTGACCTCGCGGCTGCGAAGCCCCTTTGCGACGGCAAAGCCCAGGACCAAAAACACCAGGCTCGATGCCAAGGCTACGGCGAAGCTGATCAGGGTCATGGGCGTGGTCGGCGAGTCGACGCCAACTGCGCGCGGGGCCATCGTTCCCATCATCGCGGAGAACAACATCGCCGACGCCACGAACTGGGTACGCGTCCACCACCGGTACAGGGTGACCATGAATGGAAGCTCGATGAGCAATCCTTCCATGATCAGCGCCCCGATCGCGGCGACGCCGAACGGGGTGGTCGCCGCGGACACGACGCCCATGGCAAGGCACGCGATGAGGCTCGCGCCAGGCTTGCGGACGACGATGAGGGGAACGACGCACTGCAGGAACCACAACCCGAGCGTCGCCGCGACGAGATAAACGTGGGCGATGCCGGCGAACACCTGCAGGTAGGTCAGGGGCACGACGACGAGAGACCCCGCGACGCCGATCGCGGCGGCGACGAGCATATCGCGGGTGGATGGTCGGCCACCCGCTGCGACCGGTGCGACGTGTACCAACCGCCCGTCGTCCGTCTGCGACGCCACCGCGTCGCCGTCGCCCGTCCCGTCCGGGCCCGCGTCCCCGACTCCCCCTCCGGAGAGGGGTTCTCTGGTCGATCCACGTTTTCTGTTCATCGTCGCCGCCTCGCTTCCGTTGCCGATTCCCGATCGGGAACCTAACTTGAACCAGTATTAGGTTAGGCAATCCTTAGCAACTTATGCAAGACTCGAATTATTGACTTTTGCCCCGCTCCCCCCATTACGTTGTTAGCAGTTCCGCCTCAGGGCACCGAAGATTCATAACCTGTCCGCCCGATTGGGCTGGTTATGTTTATTTCCGTTCCCTCCGTCTGAAAGGACAGTGGAACTAGTCGCTGGCTTCGGTATGGCTTATTCCCGCCCCTGTCTGAAAATGATCCGGGGGTGATGCCGCCGAAGACAGTGACATACTCAAACTGCTAATAGGAACCTGACCCAGCCCAGGTGGTATGAGGTCTCACAGTAATGTGGATGCCAGCGCAAGCATGTCCGACAACCCCAGCGATGAAGCTTAAATAGTCCAACTTCTAATTCATCGCTAGGAGGCATACACCCATGGCCTATGACTTCGTCATTGGCGTAGACGTCGGCAAATACTTCCACCACGCCTGCGTCCTCGATCCCCAAGGCAGGCAAGTCCTGTCCAAACGCATCAATCAGCATGAAGGCTCGCTACGCAAGCTCTTCGGCCAATTCCTCGCCGACAACGGCTCGGTCCTTGTTATTCCCAACAACATCGGCCGGTTGACCGTCGCAGTCGCCCAAGACATGGGGGCAGATGTTCGCTATCTACCAGGGCTTGCGATGCGACAGCTCTCTCGCATCCACGTCGGCAACTCCAAGACCGATGTACGCGACGCCTACGTCATCGCCCATGCCGGTCTTAACCTTCCAGATTCCCTGCGCAGTGTCGACCGCGTTGAGGAAGTCTTTATCCAGCTGATTTAGGCCGTGACAGCGGCATCCTCCGAGATAGGCTCGATACCCAGGCGGTTGAGCATGTAGAGCACGCGGGCGCCGAGGTCATCGGCCAACTCGCGGGTCTCTTCCACCGTTTCAGCGGTAGCGATATCCCAAATCTTGATGTCCTTACCTGCCTCATCGCGTGGGACCACGCGGCCAAGGTACACAATGTAATCCGGGATGGTCAGCAGACGCAGGTCCTCGACGTAGCGGTCCGGATGCTCAGCCATGCCGCGCTCCTGGAGCACGTGGGCCATGTGGGAATCGGACTCGTTCTCCGGGTGAGCCACGGCAGCGTCCACCAGCAGGGCATCGCCGGCGTACTTCTTCGTCAACGCCACGGCTGCCTGGGCCAGCGCATGGTCGGCGCCGGCAGCAAAACGCACGTGGATACGGTGGCCGCCGAAGTGCTCACGCACCTCGCGCTCCACCATCACTGGCACAAAGTCCTCGAGAGTAGCGCCTTCCTCGTGTCGCTTAATGGCAGCATCCAAGACGGAGTTGATCTCGTCGGTGCTGTATTCGTGACCGTAGTCGGCCTGAAGATCCTGGCGCAGAGTATCGAAACGACGGGAATTCGGGGAGGTCATTTTAAACTCACTTTCTGTTCGCCTATTGTTAACCTGTAGTTAACTTTAGCGAGTTGTTGTCCCGACCTCAAGTTTTACTTTCACACCGCTCATGATTGGCGCCGGCGATGGTCTTCGGAGCCCACAAAGACCAAAGGCCTGCCGGGTGTTCCGGCAGGCCTTCTTTGCTTGCTGCTTCTTCTTATCGGGAATGCGGGTTGCGCGACTGCGTAGCTTGAGATGTTCCTCAAGCCGCTCCGGGGACATCTTCCACATACTGCGGTCCGCAGCTCCGGGCGCGCGCTTCCTCTTCTTACGCTGGGCCATGCCGTCACCTCCTTCCATCGAGGTGTTTCAGCATAGCGCGCCGTGCCGCACTATAGGGAGCGGCCGGGGGCAGCACTGCGGCCTAGTGGCCGCGCTCCTGCGTGATGGCTTGGCCATCACGGAAATAGGGGGCCAGCTTGTTATCGAACATGCTCAGCGCGGAAGCAATGGCCATGTGCATATCCAGGTACTGGTAGGTACCCAGGCGGCCGCCAAAGAGGACCTGGTTCTCGCGTGCCTCAGCAGCGGCGAGCTTGCGGTAAGCCGCCAACTTGGCGCGGTCCTCCGGGGTGTTGATCGGGTAGTACGGCTCGTCGCCCTTCTCGGCAAAGCGCGAGTACTCCTTCATAATGACCGTCTTATCGGCAGGATATTTATCCTGCCGTTCCGGGTGGAAGTGGCGGAACTCATGGATGCGGGTGTAGTCCACGTCCGCATCGTTGTAGTTCATCACCGGGGTGCCCTGGAAGTCACCGGTGTCCAGCACCTCCATATCGAAGTCGAGCGTGCGCCAGCCCAGCTCACCCTCGGCGAAATCGAAGTAGCGATCCAGTGGGCCGGTGTAGACCACTGGGGCTTCAGGCGACGCCTCTCGCAGCTCTTCGCGGACGTCGAACCAGTCGGTGTTGAGGCGGACGTCGATAAGCTCGTGCTCCGCCATCTTCTCCAGCCAGGCCGCGTAGCCGTCGACAGGCAGGCCCTCGTAGGTGTCGTTGAAGTAGCGGTTGTTGAAGGTATAGCGCACCGGCAGGCGCGTGATGTTGCCGGCCGGCAGCTCCTTCGGGTCGGTCTGCCACTGCTTAGCGGTGTAGTCGCGGATGAAGGCCTCGTAGAGCGGGCGGCCAATCAGCGCGATGGCCTTCTCCTCCAGGTTCTGCGCCTCATCTACAGCAAACTCGCCGGCCTGCTCCTTGATAAGCTGGCGCGCCTCATCCGGGGAGTAGTAGCGGCCAAAGAACTGGTTAATCAGGCCCAGGCCCATCGGGAACTGGTACGCCGTGCCATCGTGCATGGCGAAGACGCGGTGCTGGTAGTCCGTAAAATCCGTGAACTGGTTGCAGTACTCCCACACGCGCTTATTCGACGTGTGGAAGAGGTGCGCACCGTACTTGTGGACCTCGATGCCAGTCTCCGGCTCGGCCTCCGAGTAAGCGTTGCCGCCCAAATGCTCGCGGCGCTCGACGATGAGCACCTTCTTGCCCAGCTGGGAGGCTGCGCGCTCGGCCACGGTTAAGCCAAAGAATCCAGATCCAACAACGATGAGGTCATATGCAGTCATGGGCTCCAGCTTAAAACAGCGCTACCCCTGGTGCCGCGGATGACGAGCACGCGCGTGTCACACCTCCGACCCCACACGCAACTGTCGTAACATGTGTCCCGTTAGTTAACTTTTTTGCGCTCTTTTTAACCTGCAGATAGCCCCTAGGGAGTAACAGTGCAACAGAAACGTCGTCTCGTCCCCGCGAAATCTCGGTGGTCCACGCCGATTATCGCCGCGGTCACCTCCATCGCCGTGGTCACCACCGCCGCCTTCGGAGGGCATACCATCCTCCAGACCCAAGAGGCTGGCAACGGGCCGATTGAAGTTTCGTCCCACAGCGAGTCCTTCGGTTCGGGCGAAACGGTCGTCGTCGATGACCCTGCCATCGCCTCCCAAGGTGACGGCTCCGGGCCGCGCGCGGTGAAGCAGTTCCACCGTGACGAAACCTTTTCCTCCTTCGCCGTGACGTGGAAGGGCCCGCGCGATGTCGCCGCCTTCGTGCGCGCGAAGCAGCCGGACGGGTCCTGGTCCGAGTGGTACGACATGGACGCGATGTCCTACTCCGGCGATGACCCCTCTGCCACGAACGGTACTGAGCTCATCTTCGTGGGTGACACTAACGATGTGCAGGTTTCCATCAACAACGTCGATCTCGTGACGGGGTCCAACCTCGATGAATCCTTCGAGGAGACGGAGGTTGAGGAGGACGCCGCGCTTGACGACGTCTCCCCCTCCCTCGCCGCCGCCAATGCTGCCGCGGAGCGCTCCGCGAACCCGCTGCCGGCGCCTATTGCGTCCAATGTCGGTAACATTGCGCCAGTAGCGGACGTCGAGAACACCGCCAGCGTGGAGGGCCTTGAGGCCGTGTTTATGGACGGCAATGCTCAGGAGGGCGAGGTTATCGAACCCACTGCCGATACCGACGGTATGCCACGCGTGGTATCTCGTGCTCGTTGGGGCGCGGATGAGAGCCTGCGTTGTAAGGACGCTGATTACGATGATGGCGTGAAGGCTATTGCGCTGCACCACACTGCAGGTTCCAATGATTACACCCGCGCGCAGGCAGCTGCACAGGTCCGCGCGGCATACCAATACCACGCACAAAACCTGGGCTGGTGCGATATCGGCTACAACGCCTTGGTGGACAAGTACGGCACGATTTACGAAGGCCGCTATGGTGGCCTCGACGAGGCCGTGCAGGGCGCCCACATCGGTGGCTTCAACGAAAACACGTGGGGCATCTCGATGATTGGTAATTACGAGAAGACTCAGCCGACCGCTGCCCTGCTGAAGTCAGTCACGGACCTGGCGGGCTGGAAGGCCGCTATCTCTGGTGTCGATCCGGAATCCCGCGTGAACCTTCGCTCTCAGGGCTTCTCCGGTTCGAGGTACCCGGCCGGTGCTTATGCCCCGGTTTATGGATTCTTCGGCCACAGTGACGCTCACTTCACTGCATGCCCGGGCCGCTACACCATTGCGCTCTGGCCGCAGATTCGTGCAGCAGCGCATAAGAAATACAAGGCCATCAGGTCTGGGGCATCTGGCTCAATCGATTGGTCTGATGACTTCGAAGAGTCCACGGCAACGTCCACTGCAACCGACACAGCGACAGTCACCGATGAACCAGCACCGCGCCCGAACAAACCGGCAGCGCAAGAGCCGATGTCCTCGATTGGTGATTCCGAGATTCCGCTCAGCACCATCACGGCACTCTTCGGCCTAGCTGCCACGGTCTTCGGCATCATGTACAGCCGCTCCGATAAGCAGATTGACATGGACCAAAAGGTCGGCGGACTGCCGGTCGAGCAGATTCCGGGCATCGTGACCAAGGTGGTGTCCTTGAGCAAGAATGAGGGCCTCAAGGAGACGTGGACCGCGGTGCTCAACAACTTCGGGCCGGTCCTGGGGCTAGCCGTGGGCGGCCCGGATGAGACATCGGGTATCATCTCGCAGCTCTTCCAGAACGGCGTGGTCCTCTACTCCGAGGAGACTGGCGCCCACGCACTGGTGGGCAAGATTGCTCAGGAGTGGGCATCAGGCACCAATGCCGCCGAGCTTGGCCTGCCGACATCCGATGAACTCCTCACTGGCAACGGCAAGGAAGTCCGCGTTCACTTCCAGGGTGGTTCCATCGTCTACAACCCGGCTACTGAGCAGATTCAGGTCTTTACGAACTAATCCTCGGCACCAGCGGGGCTCTGCACAGCGCAGGGCCCCGCTTTGAGGATCGCCGATGCTGCGGAGGCCCGGTGGTGGGCGTCCGCGTGGTGGTGCGTGTCCTTGGTGGTGTCTGGCGGTTTATCCGTCAGGCGGTCCGGTGTTTGCTTGTTGGGCTGCTTGATACGCCGCTTGGGCAGTAATCGGTTCTGCCCACGGTGGGATGTAGCCAACCTCACCGCGAATCCTAAACACGTAGCCAGCACCGGTGGGTTTATCCGGGTCGTCATCATTAATCCCGTTGTGGTAGGCACACAACATGGTTAGATTCGGCGGGTCGGTAGCCCCACCGGCCTTCCACGGCACTAGGTGATGTACCTGGATATAGTCAGCAGGTTTATTGCACCCCTTCCTGGCACAGGTGGGGTTCTCAGCACTGGCCATGATGCGCTGCTCAAACCCGGCCAAGCGTTTCATGCGGTGCAGCCACACCGGCCCGATGGTGGGGTGGATTAGGGTGACGTAGCCGATTTCCGCAAACTTGTAGTTCAAAAACTCAGCCCCGGTCATACGCCCACCATTGGTTAACTCCAGGATGATGTCGTCACCGTCACCGGAGACAATCTTGTCAAGCTTATCTAAGCTCACCACCACGCTGGTGAGCACCGCAGGCTTTGTTCCACCATGGGACTTGGTGAAGAAGACCTGTTTGCAAGCCTCCAGCAGGTTGGTGTGGTTGATGGATTCTAAGGTGCCGTGCATCTCAGTAATCATCAACGCATCCCCAGTAATAGTCAGCGAGTGCGGGCCTTGCTTACGGTAGGTCATGCGCACCCCAGGTTTCGGCACACGCTTGGGCTTGAGCTCTTTGAGCCGTTTGGCTGCCACGGCTGGGATGCTGTGGGCGGGCGTGCCGGCAAGTTTTACCCGCAAGTTCCACGCGTGCAGCTGGTTCTTGAGCTTCTTGGTGTAGGACTCAATAAGGCTCAGCGTGGCCAGATCATGGCGTTGCTCTGCGGCCCGGTGGCGGGCTTGTCGTTGTTTACCCGTGAATTTCGTGGCGCCGAAGTAAATGTGGTTCAGGCGTGCCAGTTCAGCGGCATCGGCTAGCGAAGCGCCGAGTGCGCGTAAACGTTTCTCGCCTCCTACCGCTTGCTCCACCAACGTGATCCCCGAGTTACGGAAGGAGAAATAGGTCTCTAAATCCCCCATGAACCAGAACACTAAACCACCCCAGGCAACCCCGCAACCGGAAGATTAGAACCAGTGCTCAAGCACCTTGGCCACGCCGGCCTGGTGATGGGGAAGGGTGGTGGCATCGGAGACGTCGGCAAGCGCGGGGTGTGCGTTTCCCATCGCGACGCCGCAGCCTGCCCACTCTAGCATTTCGAGGTCATTAGGCATATCGCCAAAGGCGATGATGTCTTCGCGTGAAATACCGTGATGTTCCGCCAACCACTGGACACCGCGGCGCTTCGTCACGTTCGGTGCGGCGACCTCGAGCACGCCCTCCGACATCGAATACGTGACGTGGGCAAGCTCCGGATCGATGTGCGGGGCAACCAACTCATAAAGCTCCGGGGCCGAATAGTTGGTGTTACGTATCAGCAGCTTGACGGCGGGCTGCGACACCAACTCCCCCACGCTGACTAGGCCAAAGCCCTCAAACATCGCGTTCTCTGAATAGTGCGATTCCACCACAAAGAGTTCGTCCACGGGATCCAGCAGCGAGCCACCAGCGCGCTCTGCACCAAAACCCGCGCCCCCTAAGGGCTGGAGGGCTCTGGAGGCGACGTTGACAGTTTCGGCCAAAGCCTCCGGGGACAACTCGTGGGTAGAAAGGACGCGGTCCTCGGCAGAATCATAAATCACCGCGCCATTCGAGGTCACGCACACCGGGCGCACCGTAAGCTGCTCCAACACCGGCATAATCCAGCGGAAAGGTCGACCCGTGGCCAAAGCGAACTCGGCGCCGGCGTTGACAGCCCGGGCGATGACCTCCCGATTGCGCTTAGGCACGCGGTGGTTGCGGTCCAACAAAGTACCGTCGATGTCGCTCACAATGAGGCGCGGCGCGCGTTCCGGGAAAGTCATAACCATGAGTCTACGTCAGGGTATGAAGACACGACTGCGGCCGTGACGAGAAACCTCATCACGGCCGCAGGGAACGTTAGCGCTTAGGCAATCACGTCATCATCGTCCACGTCTTCCCAGTTCAGGGAACGCTTGATGGCGCGCTTCCAGTCGCGGTACAGAGCCTCGACCTCATCCTTGTCGCGCTGCGGCTTCCACACCTTGAAGTCACCCTGCTGGGAGCCCAGCACGCTGAGATCGTCCCAGAAACCAGAGTCGAGACCAGCTGCGAAGGCCGCACCGGTGGCGGTGGTCTCAACGTTCTTCGGGCGGTGAACTTCCACGCCGAGCATGTCAGCCTGGAACTGCATGAGCAGCTCGTTCATGGTCATGCCGCCGTCGACACGCAGCTCAGTGATCTCCACGCCGGAATCAGCGACCATGGCGTCAGCAACGTCACGGGTCTGGTACGCGGTGGACTCGAGGACCGCGCGGGCCAGGTGTTTGCGGTTGGCGTAGCGGGTCAGGCCCACAATGACACCGCGGGCATCCGGGCGCCAGTACGGCGCGAACAGGCCGGAGAAGGCTGGGACGATGTACACGCCACCGTTGTCCTTGACCTCGCGAGCCATGTTCTCAATGGAGGAGGAGTTCGGGATAATCTGCAGGTTATCGCGCAGCCACTGCACCAACGAACCACCCATGGAGACCGAGCCCTCGAGGGCGTAGATCGGGCGCTCACCCTCGCGCTGGAAGCAGACGGTGGTGAGCAGGCCGTTCTCGGAGAACTTCGGGGTGGTACCGGTGTTGAGCAGAAGGAACAGGCCGGTGCCGTAGGTGTTCTTCGCAGAACCCGGGCGGAAGCAGCCCTGGCCGAACATTGCGGCCTGCTGGTCACCGAGGATGGCACGAATGGGCACGCCGGACAGGGAACCGCGCTCACGGACGGTGCGGAAATCACCGAGGGACGGGCGAATCTCCGGAAGCATGGAGGTAGGAATACCCATCTCCTTGCACAGGTCCTCATCCCACTCGAGCTTCTCGATGTCCATGAGGAGCGTACGGGAGGCATTGGTGACGTCGGTTGCGTGCAGGGCCTCCTGGCCGTTGTCGCCATCGGCGCCACCGGTAAGGTTCCACAGCAGCCAGGTGTCGATGGTGCCGAAGAGCAGCTCACCGGCCTCGGCGCGCTCGCGAGCGCCCTCGACGTTATCGAGGATCCACTTCACCTTCGGGCCTGCCGGGTAGGAGTTGATGATGAGGCCGGTGCGGCGGCGCCACTTGTCAGCGCCCTCCTCTCCGGCGAGCTCCTTACAAATCTCGGTGGTGCGGGTGTCCTGCCAGACGATAGCGTTGTACACCGGCTTACCGGTCTTCTTATCCCACACGACGGTGGTCTCACGCTGGTTGGTGATGCCGAGGGCAGCAATGTCCTCAATGTTGATGTCGGCATTAGCCAGTGCTTCACCAACGGCGCGGCGGGTGTTGCTCCAGATTTCCTCTGGATCGTGCTCAACCCAACCCTTTTCCGGGAAGATCTGCTCGTGCTCGAGCTGGCCGACGGACACCTGCTCACCGTCGTGGTTGAAGATGATGCAGCGCGTGGAAGTGGTTCCCTGGTCGATCGCTGCGACGTAGCTCTTAGTAGACATAGTTTTTCTCCTTGTCGGGATGTTTTAGAGAGCCATGGACAACAGGCCAATAGCCACGGCCGACAGCATCGGCGCGACGACCGGAACCCAGGCATAGCCCCAGTTTCCGGTGCCCTTGTCCTTGATGGGGAGGATGAAGGCGTACATGATGCGCGGGCCAAGGTCACGGACCGGGTTGATGGCATAGCCAGTGGGGGTACCGAGCGACAGACCGATGGAGACCACGACGAAGGCGACACCGAAGTAGCTCAGCGGGCCAAGCTCGCCGCCGGCTGGGCCGAACGCGATGAACATGAGCAGCACACAGGTGGCGATGAACTCGGTGACCGCGTTCCAACCATTGTTCGGGTGGGCCGGGTTGGTGAAGAAAATGCCGCCAGTGCTCTTGTTGGCGCCGGTGACGTTGCCGGCTTCGTCGACATTGTTGGCGTCGAAAAGCTGCTTAAACGCTGCCCATGCCAGGAAGGCACCAAGCATGGCGCCCAGGATCTGGCCCAGGAGGTAATACGGCACCAGGCTCCATTCAAGGGAGCCGTTCACAGCAAGCATGATGGTGACCGCCGGGTTGAGGTGGCCGCCGGAAGGGTCGGCGATGCTGGCACCGACAAAGACGCCGAGGCCCCAGCCCATGGCAATAACGATCCAGTCTGCACCGCGCGCCCCAGAGGTACGCAGGTTCACAACGGCGCACACGCCGTTACCCAGGAGAAGTAGCACTGCAGTGCCGATAAACTCCCACAGGAATGCATCAGTTCCGGTCATAAGAGGTCCTTTCTCTTGTACCTAGGCCAAGGGGCCCAGCGAGTGACTTCACAACGTCCTCGCTGGGCCCCGTGACGCTTAGGCTTCTTCCTTAGTGGCTCGTGCGCTACCTGCGCGCTCGAGAATGTCATTTGCCTCACGATCGGTGAGTGCAGCCTCGGCGGCAAGCTCCGCCTCGGTGTGCTGCTTGAAGTGGGTAACCTCGCGCTCAATGTCGCTCTGGTCCCAACCCAGCAGCGGCGCGACGAACTCAGCAATGGGCTGAGCAGCGGCAACACCACGGTCAGCGAACTCGATGGCCACGCGCAGACGGCGGGACACGATGTCGTCGATGTGCAGAGCACCCTCGTGGGTGACGGCATAGCGAACCTCAGCCCAGATGTAGCTCTCAGCGCCCGGCACCGGCTCGAGGAGCGAGGAGTCCTCGGCGGCAGGTGCCAGGACCTCATCGATGAGGGAGCCATAGCGACCGAGCAGGTGCTCGATGCGGTCCTCGCTGAGGTTGTAACGGCGAGCCAGTGCAGGGACCTGGTTGGCCAAGGCATGGTAGCCGTCCGCACCCAGGATTGGGGTGCGCTCCGTGATGGATTCTGCAACCTTAGTACCCAGCTCCTTAACAGCCAGGTCCACGGCGTCCTTACCAATCACGCGGTAGGTCGTGTACTTACCACCAGCAACGGAGACGAGGCCCGGGGCTACGCGGGCAACGGCGTGGTTGCGGGAGAGGTTGGTGGTGGAGTCAGACTTGCCGGACAGCAGCGGGCGCAGGCCGGAGTAGACGCCGACGATGTCATCGCGGGTGATCTTATTGCGCACGCGCTGGTTGACCTGGTCCAAAATGTAGTCGATATCCGCCTTCGTCGGGGCCGGATCCGGCAGGGACAGGCCCTTCTCCCAGTCGGTATCGGTGGTGCCGATGATCCAGTACTCGCCCCACGGGATGACAAACAGCACGGACTTCTCGGTGACGAAGCACAGGGCGGCCTCGGCATCGAGGGCGTCCTTCGGGACCACGATGTGCACACCCTTGGAGGCGTGAACGGTGAACTTGCCCTCGGCGCCGGCCATCTCCTGAATCTTGTCGTTCCAGACACCGGTGGCGTTGATGAAGACCTTGCCGTGAATAGTGCTCTCGCGGCCGGTCTCGAGGTCACGGACGTGAGCGCCGGTGATGCGGCCACGGTTGTCCTTCTCGAAGCCGGTGACCTCAGTGCCGGTGCGCACGCTAGCGCCGTACTCGGCGGCGGTGCGCAGGACGGTCATGGTGTGGCGGGCGTCGTCGACAAGCGTGTCGTAGTAGCGGACACCACCAACAACGGCATCTTCCTTGAGGCCCGGGGTTACCTTGAGCACGCCCTTGCGGGTGAGGTGCTTCTGCATGGGAACGCTCTTGGCGCCGCCCATGAGGTCATACAGGGTGAATCCGCCGAACATCATGACACGCTCCCAACCGCGGTGGGTCAGCGGGAAGATGAACTTCAGCGGCTTCACCAGGTGCGGAGCCAGGGTGGACATGTTGAGCTCGCGCTCCTTGAGGGACTCAGCCACCAGGCGGAAGTCGAACATAGCCAGGTAGCGCAGACCACCGTGGAACATCTTGGAAGAACGCGACGAGGTGCCGGCAGCGAAGTCGCGGGCTTCGACGACGGCTGTTTTCAGACCACGCGTTGCTGCATCGACGGCGGCGCCGGCGCCGACGGAACCACCACCGATGATGACAACGTCATAATCCTCAGTGGAATAGTCGTTCCAGGCCTTTTCAAAATACTCGGGGTTGAAGCTGTAGTTACTCGTCGTGGTCATGATTGACCAAATCTCCTCTCTCGCTGCTTACTACTGCGCGGAGCCAGAAGGTTCTGTTCAAGTGACAAAGGCGCAGCTCAAAGCAAGTGTTGCTCATCCACCGCCCAGATTCGATTCCGCAGCGTTGAACACCGTGATCGCACTTCCGCGCGGGACGGATGAAGAAGAAGTTTTCTCCCAAATCCAATGTTATAGGTCACCTCAATTTCCTTCTGGAGACGCTACTCACACGTAGGTTCCGGTGAGGTAAGCAGGACTTTTGCACCCAATTCAGTAGGATCGCAAAACGAAAAATACCCCCATCAGGGGGCATTAAAGGGCAGGGACTGCGTCAAATAAGTGGGAGATGTCCTGACTTATTTCTTTTTCGGCTGCTGCAGGCGAGCCATCGCCTCGAGAACTTCCGCAATTCCGAAGCGCTCCGCCGAATAGGTCACGGCCTGAGCCGCCTTAACTACCTCAATGGGCGCGGTTTCCAGGGCCACCATGTGCACAGCAACTCCCTCTCCACCCTCGGCAAAGGTCTCATCGCCCGGCTCGTTGGCAAAGAAAAGCAGGTCCTTGGGTTCAGCGCCAATCTTCTTCACCACAGCTGCGAGCCCCTCTGCCGGTGAAGCCGCCGTAACGACATCGCCGCCAGGGGCATCGTTGAACTGCACGGCCTCTGCGCGCTCGCTGCAGGCAATGCGCCACACGGTCTGCGGAACAGCGTCCAGCGCTGCGGCATCGAGCACCGAGCCCTGCTGCGAGATGATAACCAGCTCTTCTGCCTGCGGGTGCAGTTCAGCCAGTGCTTCCTGCAGACGCTTCGAAACTTCGCCGCCGTCCATGCTCAGCGCACTTTGATCTGCCACAATCACGCGCGGGATCGCCGAGTACTCAGCCTTGATGCGATGCGGGAGGCGGGACACAATGAGGCGCGACTGCGTCGCTGCAGAGAGCAGACCCTGCTCCACAACCGAGCCCGCAAAAATCTCCTTGCCGCTCGCCGTCATGGAAGCCTGAGCCTCAGCAACGTCAGACTTCAGCTGCGCCATCACCTCGGTGACCTTCTCGCGGCCTTCCTCCAGGCCACGGGTAGCTTCTTCAACGACGGAGTTGAGGTTCTCCTTGATCCAGTCGAGGGTCTCCGGCGCGGTGCGGGGGCGATCCTTGCCTTGGTCGGGGTCGGTGGTGGCGGTAGGGGGGACGTCGCCAAGCGCGGCGTCAGCATCGGCAGCCTCAGGCGTGGAGGACTTCATCAGCGCCATGCGGTCGCGCACAAGCTCAATGGTGGCCGCAGACACGTGCCCCTTGAGGCTGGTCAGGTCATCACGAAGCCTGCGCACGCGATAGCGCTCGCTTTCCACTTCAGTGTCCTGGGCCTCGGCCTCCTCCAAAGTCGGCGCGCCGCCCCCCTTGCGCGCGGGCACCCAATACTCGCCCGCCGGCATTGGGCCAAACTCGGCCTCATACTGTTCCCAGAGGCTCTCCAGCGCGTCCTGCATGCGGCGGCGCACTTCAGCGATGTCCGCATCATGATCGCCCGTGGTGTAGTACGGCTCCAAGGCCGTGATGAGGATCGGGGTCTTCGTGCGGCCCAAGTGCTTCTTCTGGCCCTTGGTCCACAAACGCTGCGAGCCGAAAATCACCTGCGGAATGATGGGCACACCCGCGGCATGGGCAATCCGCGCGGCCCCATTACGCATGCTGCGGATCTCAAAGCTGCGAGAAATCGTGCCTTCCGCGAAGACACCCACGAGCTCGCCGTTCTTAGCCAGCTCGGTGCCCTTAACAATGGCCGCACCACCATCGATACGGTCCACCGGAACGTGGCCCATCATCTGAAAGAGCTGTCCCACCACGGGGGCCTTAAAAACGGAAGCCTTGGCCAAATAGCGCACAAGGCGCTTCTTGCGGTAGGCCAGGAAAGCCCCGAAGAGGAAATCCATGTAACCGGTGTGATTGCACACGATCACCGCGCCGCCTTCATCCGGGATATTCTCCACACCCGACAAACGCATCTTCAACCCTTGGGCCAAGGTCAGCCCGCGACCTACGTGGGTAATCTGCCGGTAGACAACGTTGCTCACAGCGCTCATGGTGCTCCAAACAGGTAAGGCCCTCGCCGGCCCGAGCCGGCGAGGAGGGACAGGGGGGCGCTGCGCACGAAACCTCGCGCGCAGCGTTCTACTGGGAGTTTACGGGGTGAAGCACGTCCTTGCCTACGAAAGGACGCAAAGCCTCAGGAACCACGACCGAACCGTCCGCTTGCTGGTGGTTTTCCAGGATGGCCACGAGCCACCGGGTGGTGGCGAGGGTGCCGTTGAGGGTAGCGGCGTACTGAGTCTTGCCGTTCTCATCGCGGTAGCGCGTGGACAGGCGGCGGGCCTGGAAGGTGGTGCAGTTCGACGTTGAGGTCAGCTCGCGGTAGGTCTCCTGCGTAGGCACCCACGCCTCGTTGTCGAACTTGCGAGCAGCGGAGGAACCGAGGTCTCCGCCGGCGATGTCGATGGTGCGGTAGGGCAATTCCATCGCAGCCAGCATGTCCTTTTCCATACTGAGGAGCTTCTGGTGCATCTGTTCTGCCTCTTCCGGCTTGCAGTAGACGAACATCTCCAGCTTGTCGAACTGGTGCACGCGCAAAATGCCGCGCGTGTCCTTGCCATGAGATCCGGCCTCGCGGCGGAAGCAGGAGGACCAGCCGGCGTACTGCACCGGGCCGTTGGACAGGTCGATGATTTCATCCTTGTGATAACCAGCAAGAGCTACCTCGGAGGTTCCGACGAGGTACAGATCATCCGCCGGGAGGTAGTAAATTTCATCCGAGTGCTGACCCAGGAAGCCGGTTCCCTGCATGACATCTGGGCGCACGAGCACCGGCGGCACCATGAGGGTAAAGCCAGCCTCGCGGGCCTTCTGTGCGGCCAGCATGAGCATGCCCAGCTGTAGGAAGGCACCATCGCCGGTGAGGTAGTAGAAGCGGGCGCCGCCGACCTTGGCTCCCCGTTTGACGTCGATAAGCCCCAGCGATTCACCCAACTCCAGGTGATCCTTCGGTTCGAAGTCGAACTGCGGCTTCTCGCCTACTTCCTCAATGATGACGAAGTCATCCTCGCCACCGGCCGGCGCGCCTTCAACCACGTTCGAGAGCTGGTACTGCAGCTCCTCCACCTTGGCCTCTGCAGCAGCCGCTTCCTCGCCGGCTGCCTTGACCTTCTCTTTGAGCTCGTTGGAGCCCTCAAGCAGTGCCGGGCGTTCCTCCGGGGAGGCTTGGCCAATCTTCTTGCCAAAGGCCTTCTGCTCCGAGCGCAGCTGGTCCGCCTTCACAATCGCCGCGCGGCGCTGCTCATCGGCAGCGAGTAGCTGGTCCACCAGCGCGGGATCCTCCCCACGGTTGACCTGGGACGCGCGGACTACATCGGGGTTTTCGCGAAGAAACTTGAGATCAATCACGCCGAACAGTTTAGCGCACAGCGAAACCTTTGCGGTGGTCATAACCAGTGGCATATCATAGGTGTTATGGCACCTCACATCATCACCGACGGCCCCGTGCCCAAGCACGCGCAGCTGCGGGATATTCTTTCCGAGCTCTGCCGCACCACACTCAAACCCGGTGACATCCTGCCCGGCGAACGCATTCTGGAAGAAACCTATGGTGTCTCCCGCATTACGGTGCGCCGCGCCATTGGGGATTTAGTGGCGGAAGGCCGCCTGCGCCGCGTGCGCGGCAAAGGCACGTTCGTCGCCCCGAATCCGCTGGTCTCCCACCTCCATTTGGCATCGTTCTCCGATGAGATGGGCCTGCAAAAGGTCACGGCCTCCTCGAGGATCCTGCTCGGTGAGCGCAGCACCGCGCCCGAGGACGTGTGCGAATTCTTTAACACCGAGTCCACCGTGGCCCATACTCACCTGCGCCGCCTGCGTCTGGGCGATGGCGAGCCTTATTCCATTGATGATGGCTGGTACAACTCCACCTTCGCGCCGACGCTGCTGGAAAATGACATCTACAACTCCGTCTACGCCATTCTGGGCTCGACCTTTGACGTCCCCATCACAGAAGCCGAACAAACAGTGACGGCAGTGGCGGCGGATGAGGAGATTGCCGCGCTTCTCGACGTCCCCCCAGCCACCCCCCTCCTCCACATCACCCGCTTCGCCCGTTCCGGGGATCGGCCCGTGGAGTGGTGCTCCTCCGTTTATCGCACCGACCGCTACCGCCTCACCACCCGTGTCGCCCGCGCTGCGGATTAGATAGCCCTGTCCCCAGTTTCACGCCCCGAATAGTCGCCGGAACGAAGCGAGTACAGCGAAGGGAGTACTATGGGGAGTTCTATGAGCACTTCTTCTGCATGGCGCTCCGCCTCCGCCATCCGCGTCGTCCTCG
Source organism: Corynebacterium sp. BF-R-2 (assembly GCF_024586525.1). NCBI lineage: Bacteria > Bacillati > Actinomycetota > Actinomycetes > Mycobacteriales > Corynebacteriaceae > Corynebacterium > Corynebacterium sp. BF-R-2. The sequence goes on from NZ_JAMFTP010000005.1 coordinate 158,285, forward strand.
TGGCCGCCTTGGCTGCGGCCGCCTTTCTGGCTGCCTACGGCGTGTTTAGCGGCGAGTCTACCGGTACCGATTCTGCGGCGAGCGAGTCCACCTCCCCCAGCGTTGACGGCAGCCAGGCCGCCGATCCTTCGGCCCCCGAAGCACAGGTCGCCTCTTTCACCAGTGCCTCCGCCGGCGCGTGCGTGACGTGGGATATCACGGAGGATGGCACGGCCACGGGCTTTGAGCAAACCAGCTGCGATAAGCCGCACCGCTTCGAAATCTCCGCCCGTGAGGATTTGAGCGCCTACCCCACCAGTGAGTTTGGTCGCAACGCCGAGCGCCCCGACGTCACCCGCCAGAATGCCCTCCGCGATGAGCTCTGTGAGGCCCCCACGGTGAGCTACCTCAACGGCAAGTGGGATCCGGATGGTCGCTATGACATCGCCTCCATCCTGCCGCCAGCAGCCTCCTGGGAGAAAGGCGACCGCACCTTGCTGTGCGGCCTGCAGACCACGGACTCGGCGGGCATCCCCCAGGAGTCCACGGGCAAGGTGTCGGAGGTGGACCAGGCGGTCGTCGCCAAGCCCGGCGAATGCCGCAAGGTTGATGAGAATAAGGTGATCAGCACCGTTCCCTGCACCGAGCCGCACCAGATGGAGACCGTCTCCGTCATCAACGTGGCCGAGCGTTTCCCCGGCGGCTACCCAAGCGATGAGGAGCTGGACAAGCACCTGTCTGAGACGTGCACCCAAGATGCCATGGATTACCTCGGTGGCGAGGAAAACCTCTACCAATCCACGCTGCAACCGTTCTGGGGCGCGCTCACCCGCGAATCCTGGGAAGGCGGCTCACGCTCGGTGAACTGCTCACTGATCCACGTCAACAATGGTTTCTTCTCCACCGTGACGGGCTCCGCCAAGGACGGCCGTGACGGCCTGAGCATTGACGGCGCCCCGCCCACCGAGCAACCCAAGCGCAACCCCCTGCGTGATCCGAATGCTCAGCCAGGTGACACGAACCCTTCCGAGGCCCCAGCTGATCCCGCAGCACCTGTCGACGTCCCAGTGGCCGCGCAGTAAACGGCCCCAATCATTACGAAGGAGCAGCGATGTACGAGGTCAGCGAGGAACGCTTCGAAGAGCTCGTGGGCGAGGCCCTGGACAAGATTCCAGACAAGTTCGTCGACCAGATGCGCAACGTTGTCATCCTCGTAGAAGACCAGCATCCGGAGAACCCGAACCTCCTCGGCCTCTATGAGGGCGTGATGCTCACGCACCGCACGGCGACACACACCGGCTACCTTCCGGACACCATTTCTATTTACCGCAAGCCGCTGCAGTCCATCAGCAACTCGGAGGAGGAGCTAGCCCACGAGATCATGGTGACCGTCTTTCACGAGGTGGGCCACTATTTCGGTTTTGAGGAGGACCGTCTCCACGAGCTCGGCTGGGGCTAAACCTCGGTGTCCGCCCAGCGCTTGAGCGTCCAGTGGCCAAAGGGCTGGCCCTGCGGCTCCATGAGGGTAAAACGGCAGTTCGGCATGTAGCCGGTGTAAGCGAAGTCTGGATCGACGCCGCACGCATGGGTCGTGACCACGCGGATGGCAGCGCCGTGGCTCACCACGACGACATCCTCGTCATCATCAAGCTCCTGCGCAATATCCTCCAGCACCGGCTGGTAGCGCTCCAGTACATCCGCGTAGCTCTCGCCGCCTGGCATACGGGACTCAGCCTCACCGTCGAGCCAGCCGCGCAAGGCCACCATGTATTCGCGGTGGGTATCCTCGCTGCCGCTCATTTCGTGTTCACCGGCGAAGACCTCATGCAGGCCTACGCGGACCTCCACTGGGACATCGCGCTCATCGGCAGCCTCGGCATAGGTGCGGGCAGCCAGCATCGCGGTCTGCTGAGCACGCAGCGCGATCGAGCAGATGAAGCGCACGCGGCGGCCTTCACACAGCTCCGCCAGCTCGCGGCCGACATCCTCTGCCTGGCCGCGGCCACGCTCGGTGAGCTCGGCACCTGGTGGGCGGGTATCCATGATGCGGTCAATGTTGGAAAAGGTCTGGCCGTGGCGCAGGAGGATGATTCTTCCGGTCATGCTTCACACATTATTGCCCGGTGCGCGCCTTCGCTACCCATTCATCGGCCTCTTTCAGGCGGGCAAGATCCAACTGGGGCGCTGACGTGGCCACCGCCGAAGGCCATGAACCAACGAAGACAACCTCCTCTGCGCGCAACCACAATGCCCGCAATGCCTCCGCCACAGGCTGGTCCTCGATGTGCCCGATGAGGTCGGCGTGGAAGCGGTAGTTGCCAAAGACGGTGCGCAGCGGCCGTGACTCGATGCGGGAGAGATCCACCCCGCGGTGCGCGAATTCCTGGAGGGCGCCAACGAGTGATCCCGGCTCGTTGGGCAGAGTAAAGATGACGGACGTTCTGTCATGCCCGGTGCGCGCGGTGGGTCTGCCGGCTGGGCCGACGAGCACGAAGCGCGTGGTTGCGCCCGCCACGTCCGCAACGTTCTCCGCTAGTGATTCCAGTTCAAAGATGTCGCCCGCACGCGCTGGGGCCGCAGCGGCATCGACCTCACCGCGCGCCACCGCTTGAGCCGCCGCGCCATTCGACGCCGCCGGAACGTACTCCACCCCCGGCAGGTTCTCCTCCAACCAGCCCCGCACCTGCTGATAGGCCACGGGATGGGTTGACAATGTCTTAATCTCCTTCGCATCCTGTCCGCGGGTGAGGATGGAGAAAGACACGGGAAGGTCCACTTCGCGGTAAATCTGGACTGGCGTTCCATCCGCAAGCGCATCAAACGTGGCCGTGACCGGGCCGTCCACGGAGTTTTCGATGGCCACGCAGGCATAATCTGCCTTTCCCGAGCGCACCGCTGCAAGGGCCTCCTTGGGCGAACCGACTGGGAAGGGCTGTGTCTCACCAAGGTCCGCGGCGAAGCGTTGCATCGCCGCCTCCGTGAACGTTCCGGCGGGACCAAGGAATGCGATGGTAGTGCTCATGCAGGCAACCTTAGCCCACTAGACTGGGCCGCCATGGACGTTAACGAGTTCACCCTGGAGCAGCTCCGTGAGGATCTCGCGGGCCTCAGCCCCGAGGAGCACGGTTTCACCTATCTCGATGTGGAGCGGCGGCCGCAGCACCATGGGCGTTTAAGCGGCTGGATCCTCTCTGTCAAGGATCTCACTGACGTCGCTGGCATGCCCACCAGCCTCGGCCACATCGAGCGCACCTACATGGCGGAGGAAACGGATCCTTTCGTGCAGGAGCTTATCGACGCCGACGCGCTCATCATCGGCAAGTCCGCCACTCCTGAACTGGGCTTGCGCGTCGATACCGAACCGGTGGGCCTGCCCCATCCGGATAATCCGCTATACCCTGGGCACACGCCTGGCGGCTCCTCCGGCGGTGCGGCCGTACAGGTGGCGCGCGGTCTGCTCCGCGCGGCTCATGCCTCCGATGGCGGCGGTTCCATCCGCGTTCCGGCCGCTGCCTGCGGTGTGGTGGGCTTCAAGCCTTCCGGGGAGGACCTCTCCGTGCCTGGGTTTATTACCCGCTCAGTCGCTGAAGCCGCCACGCTCCACGGCCTTCAGCCCCGCACGCCGCGCGCTCGCATCGGGGTGCTTACCGATCCGCTCTTTGCCGAGGTAGAAGTGGCCCCGCACATGCTGCGTGCGGTCAGCGAGGCCGCCGCGCGGCTGGAGGGCGCCGGTTTCGAAACCGTGGCAATTTCGCCCTATCCTCAGGCAGCCGCCACCTTCGAGGCCTTCCAGCACATCTTCACCCACCGCTTAGCGGACCTCGACTTCGCCGAAGGTTATGCCGGGTGGATTCGCGCCCAAGGCCGCCGAGTGACCGACCTTGAGCATTCCCTGGCGCGCTGGCACGCCATTGTCCTGCCAGGGGTTCTCACGAAGTTCTGGCAGGTCGACGCCATCCTGACCCCCACGTTAGCTTTCGACCCACCGCACCGCGGACATTTCCTCGCGCTCACGCACCAGGAGAACTTCGACGAGCAGACGCGCTGGTCACCGTGGGGGTCGCTGTTCAACGTGGCCAAGCTGCCTGCTATCTCCGTACCGTGGCCCGTGCCGCATCACCCGCCGGTGGGCGTCCACCTCGGAGGCATCACGCTTGACGACGCCTCCCTCCTCGGCCTCGCCCACGTACTGCACCCATGAGCCTCACGCGATCCCGCTTGCGTGCGGAAATCTTCATTGTCCTCACCATCACGTTCGGCACCTCCGGGGTGCGTGCGATGCTACGGCTGACCGATGCCCTGCTGAACCCCGCACCGCTCAACGAACAGTCCGTCACCATCAACTCCTCGCAGTCCACCACGACGCTGCTCGACCTCGCGTTTCAGCTGTGCAGCACCGCTGTCTTGGTGGCGTGGGGAGCACTCGTGCTGTATCTCCTCGCAATGCCACCACGGCCGCGCTGGCGCGATGGCCTGCACGGCGCGGCCTTGGCCGCGATTATTGGGTTGCCGGGCCTGGCGCTCTATTACACGGCGCTCCACTATGGCTGGACCAAGGAGGTCATCCCGGGAGCCTTCGACACGTGGATTGAGATCCCCGTTCTGCTCCTCAAGTCCTTCGCTAACGCGTGGGCCGAGGAGCTCGTCGTGGTGTATTGGCTGATGACGCGGCTCAAGCAGTGTGGCTGGGCCCTTCCGGCGACACTGGCGGCCTCATCCATCCTGCGCGGCTCTTATCATCTTTATCAGGGCGTGTCAGCAGGCTTCGGCAATATCCTCATGGGGTTGCTCTACGGCTGGTATTTCCACCGAACCGGCAGAGTATGGCCGCTGGTCATCGCGCACTTTCTTATCGATGCCATCGCCTTCGTTGGCTACGCACTCCTCATCGGCGCTTAACAATTCACTGAAAAGGCCCCAGCTCGCGCATTGTGAACACTGGGGCAGGAGTGATTTAGCGGTACAGTATTCCCCATGACATATCGAGGACGCGATCCTGAGCGTGAAACCCGGCGCGCCGGCGAGCCACCCAGCGATGCCCGCCGCGCGAGCTTCGGCAGCTCTGCCGGCCCATCCGGTGCCCACGCCGCCGGTTCCGAGTCCGGCGACTTCGTCCTCGGCGCGGATGGCCAGCCCTTACGCGACCGTTATGGCCGCCCGGTGCGCCGCCGCCCACAGTCCGCAAGTGGCAACCGTCACGGCTCGCAGGGCCACCACACCTCAGCCCACCGCGGCAATCCTCCCGCGGCTCGGCCGGAGGAGACACGTTTCGACGTGGACGCCTACATGGCGCAGCACACGCCCCGCCAGTCCGCACCGCGCCAGCAGCCAGTTCAGCACAGCGGCCAGCGCTACCCGCGCCGCGGCGCCGCGCCCGCTGCTGCCGCCCCGCCGCCGCGCAGTTATGACCCCGATGCGCCAGCACGCAGTGTCCGCCGTCGCGCTGACGGCCGCCCACACCGGCGCCGCAAGAAGGTCAACCCGCTCAAGCAGGTCTTCGGCTGCGCAGGCTGGCTCATCGCCATCGCGCTCGTCTTCATGGTGGCTTTTACCCTGTGGACAGACTCCCGCCTGACCCGCATAGATGCGCTGCCTTCCGAGCAGGTGGCGTCCACCTCCGGCACAAATTGGCTGCTCGTCGGGTCCGACTCCCGTCAGGGCCTCACTGAGGAACAACAGGCAGAATTAGGTACCGGTGGTGATGTCGGTGTCGGCCGAACGGACACCATCATGCTGTTGCACATCCCTACGTCCGGCAAGGCCACGCTGGTGTCCATTCCGCGCGATAGTTACGTCGACGTCCCCGGTTTTGGCATGGACAAGGTCAACTCAGCCTTCACCTACGGTGGCCCCCAGCTGCTGACCCAGACGGTGGAACAGGCCACGGGCCTCCACGTCGATCACTATGCGGAGATCGGTATGGGCGGACTCGCCAACGTCGTTGATTCAGTAGGAGGCGTGGAGATCTGCGTCCAAGAACCCATCAATGACCCCCTCGCCGGCATCGACCTGCAGGCAGGCTGCCAGAAACTGCGCGGCCCAGATGCTTTGGGCTATGTGCGCACCCGCGCCACGGCGATGGGTGACCTTGACCGCGTGCAGCGTCAGCGCGAGTTCTTCGCGGCGCTGTTGGGCAAGGCGACATCACCGGCGACCATTGCCAACCCCTTTAAGGCCATTTCCTTGGTTAACCACACCGCTGATTCCTTCATCGTGGGCCAGAAAGATCACGTCTGGCATCTGGCGCGCGTGGCGCTGTCGATGTCCTCCGGCGTCGAGACGGTCACCGTCCCAATCGGCGGATTCCAGGACACCGTGGTAGGCAACGTGGTGCTGTGGGACGACGCCCAAGCGCAGGCCCTCTGGGATTCCATGCGCTAGGGGCGCCGACTGGTCATATCGATCAAATAGGGCTCCAAAACTCCCCCCAGTTTTGGAGCCCTATTTGATCGAAACGTACCTACGCTATGATGCGCGGCCGGCGACACGACTAGCGCAAGGTCACCTGACGGGACTTGATGTTCTGCAGCTGCTTGCGCTCATCGGCAGTGAGGTTGGCGTCGTTGGAGATCTCCTCCGTCAGAGCCTTGTTCACGCGGGAGAGCTCGGCCTCGTAAGAGTCGTGAGAAACCTCCGGGTCCAGGTCGAAGACCGGGGCGATGAGGCCGTGGGTGCGGAAGACTCCGGCAAACTTGGTGCCCTCACCCAGGTTGAGCTCACCGCGGGCAGCGACGCGGGACAGGGCGTTGAGGAAGGCGTTCTCATCATCGCAGGGACGTACCCAGCGGATATGCGCCTTGCCGCCACCAGCGTTAGCCCAGAAAGCGGTACCGATGAAGCCCTCGGCCTCCTGGCCTACCTGGTAGGACTCAATGACGGAATCATTGGCGCGCTGCAGGGCGGTGGCCATGTGCGGCGGAACCTGCGCGCCCTCCGGCATCCACCAGGAGAAGTCCTGGTAGACGGTGATATCCAGCTCTGCAGATTCGTCGAGAAGCTCAGAGAGCTCCGGCTGGGAACCATCCGCAGCGGTGGACTCCAGGGTGGAACCCGGCGCGTTGTTCTTCACCCAGTTCAGGGCGAAGGCTAGGTCGCGACCTGGGTTGTGGGTGTGGGACTGCACCTGCAGGCCCACGAAGGCGTCACCGCCGGACTCCTCATCGCGGATGAGGGCTGCGGAAGCACCCGGCAGCACGGTGGCAATGTAGACGTCCTTGTCGAAACCCTTGACGGACAGCTTCGCCGTTGCGGAAGGAACGAATTCCTGCAGAGCGACGAGGCTAGCCTCAGCGGCGAGGCCGCCAAACGGGCGGGGGTCCTTTTCTAGGGCGGCGCGCTCAGCGGCGCGGGCAGCGAGCTTGGCTTGGCGGCGGGACATGCCCTCCGGCAGCTGTTCGTTGTTCTTTTTCTTCTTGGCCATACTGAACAACTTACCTGCTTGCTACAGCTCGATGGCGTGGAGGGCCACCTCTGGCTCATTCGTGGCGAGAATATCGACGCCGTTCGCCCACGCCCACTTCATGTCCTCCGGCTTATCGACGGTCCACATGTAGGTGGGCAGGCCATGTGCCCCGATGGCATCGGGCTGGAGTTTGGCACGCAAAATGGACATGCCTAAACCCGTGGGCTGGGATAACAGGAAATCAGATCGGTTGAGGTGGCGTTCCCAATCACGGCGCAGATAAATACGATCCACATGTGGGGCCAGAGCCGTCATGCGACGGATGGCGTGATGATTGAAGGAAATCATGTGGATACGGGGGTCGTCGATAAGCCCCGCGTAGCGCAGCCGCAACACCATTTGTTCCTCGAGGATGTCGCCCTGGCCCGAGGGGTGCTTGGTCTCCACGTAGAGATGGTGGTTCTTGCCGTCGAGCATGTCGAGGAGTTCGTCGAAAAGCAGCATGCGCTGGCCATCTCCGATGTCCAGCCGTCGCAGCTCCTCCCACGTCTGGCGGGACACACGCCCCGAACCGTTCGTGGTGCGGTCCACGGTGGGGTCATGGTGGACCACCACCTTGCCGTCACTGCTCAGGCGGATATCGCACTCGATGCCGTGAATGGGCAGCTCGAGCGCTTTCTCAAAGGCAAGAGGGGATAACTCCGGATATTTCCCGGAGTATCCCCTGTGGGCGACAATCTTCACTAGCCGAAGATTTCTTCCTTGATGGTGTTCAGCGTTGTGTAGGAGTTCTCGAAGCGCTCCTTCTCATGCTCATCAAGCTCCAGCTCGATGACACGGTTGACGCCGCTGCGGTCAACGATGGCCGGGGTGCCGATGAAGACATCTTCCTTGCCGTACTCGCCCTGCAGGTAAGCAGAGACCGGGAGTGCCACGGCCTGGTTCTGGATGACCGCGCGGGTAATGCGGGCCAGGGCCATGCCGATACCGTAGGAAGTGGAACCCTTGGCGTCGATGATGTGGTAGGCCGCATCGCGGGTGTCCTCGAAGACCTTCTCAATGCGCTCGTTGTACCCCGGGTCCTTCTGGGAGCGGCGGGACAGGGACACACCTGCGATGTTCGCGGAGGAGACAACCGGCAGCTCAGAGTCGCCGTGCTCACCGATGATGTAGGCGTGGACGGAGGTCGGAGCGACATCGTCCATCTCTGACAGCATGTAGCGGTAGCGAGCGGAGTCCAGCACGGTGCCGGAGCCGATGACGCGCTCATGCGGGAAGCCGGAGGCCTTCCACACAGCGTAGGTGAGCAGGTCCACCGGGTTGGAGGCGACGAGGAAGATACCGTCAAAGCCGTTCTTCATGACGTCTCCCACGATGGAGTTCATAATCTTGACGTTCTTGTCCACGAGCTGGAGGCGGGTCTCACCCGGCTTCTGCGCAGCGCCGGCGCAGATAACAACCATGGAGGCATCCTTGCAATCCTCGTAGGTGCCCTTGGTGACGCGGGTGCGGGACGGGGCCCAGACGACACCATGGTTGAGGTCCATGACGTTGCCTTCGAGCTTCTTCTCGTCGATGTCGATGATGGCCAGGTGGTCAACGGTGCCCTGGTTGACCAGAGCGTAGGCGTAGGCAATTCCAACGTCGCCGGCGCCGATGAGTACTACTTTGTTTCCAACATGATTTCCCATGGCTCCTATTCTGCACCCAATGTCCGAATATTGCTCGTTATGCGCCCGAATTCACAGATCCGGTAGTCCGATCTCACATTTTCCATGTCCGATCGGACGCCTTTCCAGGGTTATCTGCACGGCGGCATGAAAGCTGGTTCAATGGCGGGCATGCGTCACTTCGCTCGCCGCGTCGCCCTGAAGGCCGCCCGAAAAGGCCTTCACGCTGCAATTTTTAGCCTGGAGCTGGTCAGCGATCTTACCCCCGGAGTACGCATGACGGGGAGGAGACGTCTGCCACAGAACATGTGGCCCGGCCTCTTCGGCGCCGAGGTTGCCACGTGGGCAGCCATCTCCCCATCCCTTCTGCCCCGCCCATGGTGGGTTACGGCAGCGAATGTGGCCATCGGCCAAGGCGCTGGACACCTCGCCGCGACGACACTGGCTTTCCTCACCAAGCAGGCTCTCCGCATGGCGGGACGCCGCCCCCAAGACCATGTCGGCCCTACCACCCGCCGCTACTCCTATTACGCCTTGGGCCTCGGCACCTTCATCGCGGGCCTGCGCTCGCTGAGGAACCAAACCATGCAGGCGCGTCTGGTCAACAAACTCAACGACCGTGGCCCTCAGACAGCAGCCCTCGGCATGCTCGTGGGCACCGCAGGCTATGGCGCTCTCTTAGTCCTCGGCGAGGCCACGCAGCTCACCGTCACCCAACTCTCCCATCAGGTTCAGCGCTGGCTTCCCCGATGGATCGCCTGGCCACTCGCGGGCGGCGCCGTAGGGTTTGCCGCAGCTGTCCTGAGTGACCGCATGGTGTGGCGCCGCATGCTCCGTTCGGCATCCATCAACGCCCTTGAGCTCAACCGGTTGGTCTACCCCGGCTCGTCCATGCCGTGGGAACCGGAGCGCTCCGGAAGCCCGTGGTCCCATGAGCCATGGACCGCCGTCGGCTCCCAAGGCAGAGCTTTCCTCGACCGTGGCCCGCGTGCCGAGGACATCAGGGAGGTCATGCACTATGACCGGGCACGTGAACCGATCCGTGTCTACATTGGCCTCATTCGCGGCCGCGGCCCGCAGGCCGCCGCCCGCCAAGCGGTGGCGGAGATGGATCGCACGGGTGCTTTCCACCGCAACACCATTGTGGTGCAGCTGCCCTCCGGCTCGGGGTGGATCAATAACTACTCCGTGAGCGCCTACGAGTTCCTCACTCGCGGCAACTGCGCCACCGTGGCAGTGCAGTTCGACTACTTGCCCTCAATGTTTTCCTATCTCGTGGACAACGATCTCTCACGCACGTTTGCCCGCGAGCTCATCACCGCCGTGCACGAGCGCCTCGAGCTTCTCCCGGAAGATAATCGCCCTAAGTTCTACCTCAGCGGCGAATCCCTAGGCTGCTACGCCATCGTGGAGAACTACGAGACCGTCGACGACCTCCTCGCCGACTGCGATGGCGCCGTCTTCACCGGACCGCCGCGCATGACGAGCTTCATGCGCCGCCTTCACCGTGAGCGCGGCTCCTTGGAGCGCCTGCCGCTTATCGACGGCGGCCGCCACCTCCGCTTCGCCGCCTCCCCTGAGCACATGACCCACGATGCCTTTGGCGAACCCTATGGCCCGTGGGAACGGCCCCGGGTAGCGGTGGGCCAGCACGCCTCCGATCCCATCGTGTGGTGGGATAACAAACTCATCTACGCGCGGCCCAACTGGATTCACGAGCCCACACCACCAGCCCTGCATGCTGATACCTTCAAGAACCTACACTGGTACCCCTTCATCACCTTTTGGCAGGTAGCGCTGGACCAGATCAACTCGCTCAACGTTCCCGGCGGCCACGGCCACAACTACTTCGAGGAAACCTTCTGGTACTGGGATTCCGTTCTCGGCTCGCAGACCCGCGCCCAGCTCACCCCCGAGCTCGCGGAGCGCATGCGGGAATTCGTCGCACGCGACCAGCTCAACAAACCGAGCGACTTCCGCACGCAGGTGCGCAAACAGTTCTAGCCGCACACGCGTGCAGCCCACAGTTCTAGCCGCACTTCACACCAGTGCTGTGATGCGGGCAGTAGCCGTTGGGCACCTTGTGGAGGTATTGCTGGTGCTCATCCTCAGCCAAGTAGTACTCGCCCGCCTCCGTCTCACTAAGCAGGGTGACGTCGGTAGTCGTGGCGCCGAAGCCGGCGGCGACAAGCTTGGCGGCGTAGGAATCCACCAGCTGCTGGATCTCCGCGCGCTCCTCCTCCGTCTCCGGATAGAAGGCAGAGCGGTACTGGGTTCCCACATCGTTGCCCTGGCGGAAACCCTGAGTCGGATCGTGGGCCTCCAAGGCCTTCACTACGAGGTCGCGCAAGCTTACGCGCTCTGGGTCGTAGGTGATCTGGACGGCTTCTGCGTGGTTAGTCAGTCCGCGGCAGACCTCGTAATAGGTGGGGTTCGGGGTGATTCCACCGGCGTATCCCACGGAGGTGGACTCCACGCCTTCTGTCTCCCAGTACATCTTTTCCGCACCCCAGAAACAACCGATGGCGATGATGAGGGACTTCTGTCCCTCCTTCCACGGGCCAGTGATAGGTGTGCCCAGCACGGCGTGGGGCTGCGGGTTGTCCAGGATGGGCTCCGCCCGGCCGGGGAGGGCTTGCTCCTTGGAAACGAGCTTCGGTTCGGGCTTGTAGAGGAACATGCAGGATTCTCCTTTACGTGTTGTTGCACCACTTATACTCTCCCACGCTGTACGCGAGCCAGGTTTTTGTTCACCGCCTCGGACCGGCGACTAAGCGTGGCGACTAAAAGTATTGTGGCCAAATTCTCAATCTGCCCCTACCATGGGGCCACGAACCCCAAAGAAAGGATTTCAACAATGGCTGTTTACGAACTTCCGGAACTCGACTACGCCTACGACGCACTGGAGCCGCACATCTCCGCTGAGATCATGGAGCTGCACCACTCCAAGCACCACGCTGGCTACGTTGCTGGCGCTAACGCTGCGCTTGAGGCTCTGGAGGAGCAGCGCAACGGCGAGGCTAACGCTGATGCCATCCGCGCGCTGTCCAAGAACCTGGCCTTCAACCTGGGTGGCCACACCAACCACTCCATCTTCTGGAAGAACCTTTCCCCGAACGGTGGCGGCGAGCCGACCGGTGACCTGGCTGAGGCTATTAACCGTGACTTCGGTTCCTTCGAGAAGTTCAAGGCTCACTTCTCCGCTGTTGCTACCGGCCTGCAGGGCTCCGGTTGGGCAGTTCTGGGCTACGACCACATTGCTGGCCGCCTGGTTATTGAGCAGCTCACCGATCAGCAGGGCAACATCTCCGTGAACTTCACCCCGCTGCTCATGCTGGATATGTGGGAGCACGCTTTCTACCTCCAGTACAAGAACGTGAAGGCTGATTACGTCAAGGCAGTCTGGAACGTCTTCAACTGGGAGGACGTTGCTGAGCGTTACGCTGCTGCCACCAAGTAAGCAGCTCACCGGCCTTAGGGCCAGCTAGCGCTACACCGCGCCGATGCCCCTCGGATTTTCTGAGGGCCCGGCGCGGTTTCGCCGTTTTTCAGGTGCCTGCGACTGAGCAATATGGGCCCGTGCCTGACCACAAGGGCCCTAACTGACGGAAATCCTGAGCCCGCCCTGAAGTGCCCCAGGTTTTGTTCCGTCTGAGCAGATGGGAAAATCTGGGGCACTTCAATTGACTTCCTTCACCCCGTTCACTAGGTGTGAGGAAGTTGAAGGTTGGTGCCCGAAGCAATCTTAGATCGCCGAAATTCGGCCTGCGCGATAGCTCGGTAGAAGTTATCATTATTAGCACCACTGCCAATATCTACGAAAAGCATATTTAACATGCAAAAACAACAACACCGCATCGCCGCCATGGTTGTCGCAGACGTTATTGCTTGGCTGGCCCTATAAAAACATGGACAATATCGAGCATCGCATTTCCCAATTAGAACTTAACCAAGGACGGCTCGCAATCCTACTCACCTCAGCCCCCGAAGAGCATAAAGCGTGGGATAAAGCGTGCCTACTCCATGACCTCACCTTCGAACAAGAATACAGGGCTCGACAAGAAATCCTAGATTTCCTCAACTCAGAAGCGACTGATAGTAACGAACTACTATCAAAAGTAAGCCACATCGTAGGACATCCCGCAGTAGCTCGCGACCTCGTAAGCGCATTTAAACAACGTGGCACGGCAGCTCAACGATGGAAAGAAATAGACTCGGAAAACCTACTCTGACCATTCAGCTCACTGACTGAATGTTTCACAGAAAGAGCATCAAGTGTTGAACTAGTACTCAACGTTTGATGCTTTTGTCTTTCTGTTTTCCCATATGAGGGCGGAGGAAGTGAGGGAATCTCCGTCAGTTAGGGCACCTAGGCCACCCGCCACAACTTTCCCTATAGAGATGTAGAAATTAACTGCACCTCCACACAGGGGCTATGGCATAATTCACATCACCTGCACATGCGGTGGCACCTCACTTTGTGCCGTTGCCCCGAGAATCTCTACAGGTGGTTACTGTGAATTCACTCATCCTTGTCTTTATTGGGCTCGCCATGATGCTGGCGGGCTATCTGCTGTACTCCCGCTTCCTAGCATCGAAGGTCTACCAGCTCTCCGATAACTTCACGACGCCTGCACACACCATGGAAGACGGCGTCGATTACGTCCCCACCAATAAATACGTCCTCTGGGGCCACCACTTCACCTCGGTCGCGGGTGCGGCCCCCATCATTGGCCCGGCCGTCGCTGTCATTTGGGGCTGGCTGCCGGCCTTCCTGTGGGTCACCCTCGGCACCGTGTTCTTCGCCGGCATGCATGATTTCGGCGCTCTGTGGGCCTCCCAGCGCCACCGCGGCCAATCCATCGGTACGCTGTCCGGCCGCTACATCGGCGCCCGCGGCCGCGCACTCTTCCTTGTGGTCATCTTCCTGCTGCTGCTCATGGTGAACGCGGCCTTCGCCGTGGTGATTTCCAACCTGCTCATCTCCACCCCGACGGCCGTTATCCCAACCTGGGGCGCCATTCTCGTCGCCCTGCTTATTGGTCAAGCCATTTACCGCCTGAACTGGAATCTGCCGATTGTCTCCGTCGTTGGTGTGGCCGCGCTCTACGCGCTCATGATCATCGGTGACCGTTTCCCGCTGGCCCTTCCGGAGACCGTCATGGGTATCCCGGACCGCGGTGTGTGGATCATCCTGCTCTTCGTCTATGCCTTCATTGCGTCCCTGCTGCCAGTGTGGGTACTGCTTCAGCCACGCGATTACATCAACGGCCTCCAGCTCTTCGTCGGCTTGGCCATCCTCTACGGTTCCTTCCTCATCACCGGCCCCGAGGTCGTTGCCCCAAGCGTCTCGGACCACGTTCCGGGCGATGCACCAAGCATCTTCCCGCTGCTCTTCGTCACCATTGCCTGCGGTGCCATTTCCGGCTTCCATGGAGTTGTGAGCTCCGGTACCTCCTCCAAGCAGCTGGACAAGGAAACGGATGCCCGCTTCGTGGGCTACTTTGGTTCCGTCGGCGAAGGCCTTCTAGCGCTGGGAACTATCGTGGCGACCACCTCCGGATTCAAAACGGTTGCTGATTGGGAAAACGTCTACAACGAATGGAATGCCGGCGGCGTGGACGCTTTTGTCCAGGGTGGTGGCTCGCTCATGAACGAGGGCCTGGGAATCCCCACCTCGCTGTCTGCCACCATCCTGGCCACCATGGCTGTCCTCTTCGCCGCTACCACCATGGACTCCGGCGTGCGCCTGCAGCGCATGGTGGTCTCCGAGGCTGCCGAGCTCATGGGTATCAAGCTCAGCGGCGTGGTCGCCACCATCATCGCCGTAGGCTGCGCGCTGGGCTTGACCTTCTCCACAGGTGCCGATGGTTCCGGCGGCATGCTGATCTGGCCGCTATTCGGCACCACGAACCAGCTCATGGCTGGTCTGACGTTGTCCATCATCGTGGTCATCCTCACCCAACTGCGTCGCCCAACGTGGCCGGTTATCATCCCGCTGGTCCTCGTCACTGTGATGTCCCTGTGGGCAGCGGTCCTGCAGCTCAAGACCCTATTCCAGGCGCAGAACTGGCTACTCTTGGCCATCGATATCGTCATCATCGTCGCCGCCGTGTGGGTCATCGGCGAGGCCATCGCTGCCATCTCCCGCGCGCGCAAGCCGCCGCAGGTGACGTGGAACGATGAGGATGTCGAGCCCCCTCTTCCGGCAGATGCGCGATAAGCTCAGGGCCCTTGGGCGCGGTCTCACCGAGTTCTACTCTGCGCCCTACCGCAGGTCCTTCGCCAAGGCGCAGCAGGAGGAAGATGATCTCTTCATGTTGCTCGTCATGTCGGAAGCCCTCGGTGTACCGAACCCCGCCACCTATTACACCCTGGAGTTGCTGCCGCTCATGTATGAAGATTTCCATGCTTGGCACACGCGCATGGGCATGGAGCGCTCACCGTTGAACGGAATTTCATGCTGCTAACCCCCATCATGTTTTTCGGCGGCAAGGGCGGCGTGGGCAAAACCACGCTGGCTACCGCCACCGCACTACGCCTGGCCCAAGAGGGCAGGGACGTCCTGCTCGTGTCCACCGATCCGGCCCACAATTTGGGCCACATTTGGAACGCCACGCTTTCCGACGTCCCCACCACCCTCCACCCCCACCTCGCCGCCGTGGAGATTGACCCGGCGCGGGCAACGGAGGAGCACCTGCGGGACGTCGGCAAGCAGATGCGTCGATTCATGCCCGAGCGCCTACACCGCGAGGTTGACCGCCACCTGGAGCTCGCCCAGCATTCGCCAGGCACACACGAAGCAGCGATGCTGGAGCGCATCGCGGAACTCATGGAGTGCCGTACGGACTACGACCACATTGTTTTCGATACCGCACCTTCAGGACATACCTCGCGGCTTATGGCGCTCCCGGAGCTGATGGCCGCCTACACCGATGGACTGCTCGCGCGGCGCGAGAAGTCCGATAAATTCGGCGCGGCAGTCCGCGGCATGACCTCAGCGGAGCACTCAGTGTCCGCCAGCTCCATGGACCCGGTGGACCGCCGAAACCAGGAGATTCGCTCCACTTTGCTCAAGCGGCGGCGCCGGTTTGAACACCTGCGCAGCGCACTGACCGATTCCTCCACCACATCTTTCTTCCTCGTCCTCACCGCCGACCGCACCCCGGTGCTGGAGACTGCCGAATTCTTCGAGGACCTCACCGCCAACGGAGTGCACGTGGGCGGCCTCGTGGTCAACCGCCGCACGCCGGACAGCGAGGATAACTTCCTGCAGCAGCGTCGAGCCTCCGAGGATGAGGCACTGGATCTTCTGATGCAGAAGCTCCCCGGTCAGCCGGTCGTGGAAATCCCCTGGCTGCCATATGAGGTCTCTACTCCGGACGCGTTGAGTGCACTGGCGGATTCCTTACCACGAAATCCTTGAAGCGTTCGACGGGCGGGGCCTCATCGCCGATGCGCCATACCAGCCCCAGCTCGCGGTAGGCCGCGGGTTCCAGCGGGATAAGGTTGCTGGTGTGAAGGTACGGGTCATCAAGCGGCAAGAGCGCGGAGCCCAACCCCGCGGCCACCAGGCCCGCGACGGTGGTGAGCTCCATCGATTCGAAGACAAGACGTGGGCTGTAGCCGGCCTTGGCAGCGAGGCCGTCGAGAAGCATGCGTGTTCCATAGCCCGGCAACATGCCGATGAAGGGCTCATCAGCAAAATCTTCGAGGCGTACGTTGTCTCGGCCCGCCGCCCAGTGGCCCTCCGGCACCGCTAGGCCCAGGCGCTGCAGCTTGAGCTGATGCCACCCCACCGCGGTGTCCGTGCCCGGGCGCGGTCCCACGAGTGCGAGATCCGACTCGCCCGCCAGCACGCGCTCCACAAGCACCCGCGCCGACCCCTGGTGCAGGCGAATATCCACGTGCGGATGCTCGGTGCGGTAGGCCTTGAGCAGCTCCGGCACCATCCATGTGCCGAGGGAGTGCATAAAGTCCAGCCGCACCGTGCCGCGCTCCGGATCCATGAGGCGGGCCACGGCATCGCGCGCAGCATTCTCCGCGGTGAGCATACGCCGCGCCTGCGCGACGAAAGCCCGCCCACGCGAGTTGAGTCGCAGGCGCCGCCCGCTGCGCTGGAATAAGCTCGCGCCGAGATCCGCCTCCACTCGCTGCACACGGCGGGTCAACGCGGGTTGGGAGAGCCCGAGGGCGTCGGCAGCCGCGCCGACCATACCGTGATCCGCCACGGCCACGACGCCGCGCACATCCTCCAGATTCATGCACACCTCGCATGATTTACTTGCTTTTGACACATTTTACACATAACCGCGGGCAGGCCATGCTTGATTCATGACGAGAACCCGGCGCGCCACCATCGCCATGCTCTTCGTGGGCCTGGCAATTTTTTCCTGCCTCTACCCCACCCAAGCCATGCTCCCCACACTGGTCGCGGACATGGGCATGTCCTCCACCGAAGCCGCCATGACCATTTCCGCTGCGACCGGCGCGCTCGCCATCTGCGTCATCCCCGTCTCAATCATCTCCGAGCGCATCGGCCGTGGAAAGTTGCTGCTCGTTTCCACCATTGCCGCCACGCTCATCGGCATGCTCGTGCCGCTAGCCCCCACCCCGGAGCTCCTCATCGCCACCCGCGCGCTGCAAGGCGCGGTGATCGCTGGCGCACCCGCCACCGCCATGGCATGGATTTCAGAGGAGCTGGAGTCCGACTATGTCGCCCGCGCCATGGGCCTCTACATCGCCGGCACCACCATTGGCGGTCTCACCGGCCGCCTCATCCCCACCGGCTTGTTGGAGCTGACCTCCTGGCGCTGGGCACTGTTCGGCTCCAGCCTGGTCACCCTCATCCTGGCCATCGTCGCCGCGATTTTGCTGCCCTACCAGCAGAATTTCACACCGAAGGAAATTCACTTCCGCTCGGAGCTCAGCGCCATTTTCCGCCACGGGCGCGATACTCGCCTTATTCCGCTCTTCATCGTGGCCTTCGTAGCTATGGGCACCTTCGTCTCCCTCTATAACTTCCTAGGCTTCCGGCTCATCCACCATTTCCACCTCTCGCCCGGCCTGGCTGGCCTCGTTTTCCTCTTCTATCTCACGGGCACGTGGTCCTCGGCACGAGCGGGCCGGCTAGTCTCGCAGCTGGGCCACGCCAATACCCTTCTGCTCTCCTGTGCGCTCTTCGCGGTGGGCATCGCGCTGTGCGCCGGTCCCCTCATCCCCACCTTGCTCGGAATCATCCTGCTCACCATAGGTTTTTTCGCCGCACACTCCACGGCCTCAGGCTGGGTCGGCCACATCGCTACCCATGACCGCGCGGAGGCCTCCAGCCTCTATGTCTTCTTCTACTACCTGGGAAGTTCCGTGTTGGGCGCACTGTCCGGCCTGCTTTTCGACGCCCTCCCCTGGCCCGGCTTCATCGGTGTCTACGCCGTGCTGGCCCTAGGCATTGCGGGCATGAGTTGGGCTGTGAGAAAAAACGGATAAACTCGGGTTTTATGGATAAGTGGTCGCCCCGCACGTGGCATCGAAAAGCATCCCGCCCGGTCAGCATCTGGATGATGGTCTTTCTCGTCGCCGGCGCGTCTCACATCCTCATCCCCAATTACCGCTGGGTGCTCATCCACCTCTTCACGCTCGGCATCCTGACGAACAGCATCGTCGTGTGGTCCCAGCACCTCACGGAGAAATTCGTGCAGCTGCGACTTCCTGACTCGGCGCGACCACGGCAGCTCGCACGCATCTACCTGCTCAACGCAGGCGTCATCGTGGTTCTTCTAGGCCAGCTGCTCGTGCAAGCCTGGAATAAACACTGGATACTGACTCAGATTGGCGCCACGCTCGTCGGCGCTGCGGTGCTCTGGCACGGCGCAACGCTCTTCGGCCTGTGGCGCCAAGCAGAGTCCAAGCGCTTCCGGCCAGTCGTCGCCGCTTACGTGGCCTCGGCGTTCTTCCTCGCCGTCGGCGCCGTCCTTGGCGCACTGCTGGCTGTCTACCCTGCTCACCCGCGTCTGCTCATCGCGCACGTCACCGCCAATGTGGGTGGCTTCGTGGGCCTAGCCGCGGCGGGATCACTGACCATCTTGTTCCCGTCCATCTGGCGGACCAAGGGCGTGAACCCACGCATGAACTTAAGCTTTGCGCTGTTGAGCCTGGGCGTTATCGCCACCCTCATCGGCTCGGTGTGGAATATCCCTGAGGTTGGCCTCATCATCTACTGCTTAGGCTGGCTAGCAAGCCTGGAAGGCTGGCTGGTCAACGTCCTCACTGTGGCCGAGGAACCACGCGGGCGCGTTACGTTCCCGGCACTTTCTGCACTCTTCGCCGCTTTGTGGCTAGTTGGCGGCCTCACCTACTACACCGCGCAGCACTTCTTCACCGACGAACCGAAGATTCCTATGCTCGCGCTCGTCGTTGGCTTTGCCGCCCAACTCCTTGTTGGTGTGATGAGCTATCTTATGCCCACGACGATGGGCGGCGGTCCCTCCGCGGTCCGGGCTGGCCTGCAGGAATATAACCGCTGGGGGATTGGGCGCTCCGTCTTCATCAATGGCGGTTTGGCGCTGTGGCTGGCCACGTCCAGCTCCCTCACCATGGTCATAGCCTCCCTGCTCAGCCTCGGTTCCATGGCGCTTCTCCCGGTCCTCACCGCCCGCGCGGTCAAGGCGCAAAAGGCTGTGCTCCAGAAGAAGGCCGAGGGCCCTGCCCCCGCGACGGCCACGGATTGGAACCAAGCGTTGATTGCCCTTGGCGTCCTCGTCCTCGTCGGCGCTCTCAGTTTCGTCCTCTAGGCCCTCTACCCCTTCCCCAAGCCCCCAGACCTGCAACCCGAAACGTGCAGGTGGGCGTCGCCAAGCGCGCGTGACACAGGAAACCCCGACCTGGGAGTATGGGGGCCCAGGTCTGGGGAAATGGAACGAGGTGGTTAGGAACCCAACGGCGGGACGCCCGGCGCGCCGGCAGACATCCACTCGCGGACCACAGAGGTGGCGGTGACATCACCGGCGTTGTAGCGCAGGATTTGCTCGCGGGCATACGCGTCACCGGCAAGGGCAGCGCGGCGGGCATTAACGGATTCCTCGCCGTCGAATTCCTCCGGCCACTCAAACCCCGCAACGGGGGCCACGGTCTTGAGGCTGAGGCCAGCCGTGCCCGCGAAACTGCGCTTGACGTGAACAAACATGTCCACCCACTCCTCCGAGGAAATGAACTCCTCCACCTCCTCCAGGACAGGATGCCGGAAGCGCTGCGCGGAGCGGCGCATCCAGTGGTTTTCGCCGTGCGCGGAATAGCAATACGCGGCGAAGGTCTTGCCCTCCGTGTGGGCCTGGGCACGCACGCCCATGAGCCACTCCCAGAATTCCGCGAAGTTCTCTGCCTCGGCACGGCCGCCCAGCGGCTCCCAAGTCACGAACGGGATGTACTCGCCATTGAGGCGCGCGCCCCACAGGTAGGCACCTTGGTCAAGGTAAGCCTCCATATCGACGTCCACCTCCACGTCCGCGCGGGGAACGCTGATTGTACTGCGGCGTAGCAGCGGAATGCCGTCGCGCCAGGCGGCGGCGAGGGCGGAGGGGGTGCCGAGGGAGGCGTCGATAAGCGCCTGCACCGTTGTGATTCCGCGCTCACGATAAGGATTCGCGCGGTCACCCGGAAGGAAAAGTGAGATGTCATCCCGAGCCTCAAGCTCCGGCTGACACAGGTGCCAGAAGCGGCAGGAGGCACACTCCTTGACGCGGCGCGGGCCCTCCGGAAGGGGCTGGGCCAGTGCAGCATCGACGGGATAATGTGCAGTCTCCGCAACAAAAGCCTGGCTGCGATCCTGTCCAATCGTGGCGCCGCGCCCAGAGTTCAAGCCCACCTCCTCGAGGCCACGGGCGGCGAGAGCCAAACGATAACCATCAATGGCATGATGTTTGACCTTGTATTTCGCCGGCAAAGGCTCGCTCAGCCCCAGGCGGTGCGTGGGAACCACGAGAGTTCGACCATTCTCATTCGGCCGGGCCACGCGGTGGTCAGACACGATGACGGGGCTGTAGTTTTCACCATCGCGGACGAGCAGCTCCACGCGAACCATCCACTCGTCGGTGGAAAAGACCGCATTCGTAATGTGGGTATAGCCGTACGCGAGCGCCTCAAGCGTGGCCATGGCCCGCTCAAAATCTGTGCCCTCAAGGTCAATGCGACGAAAGCGCCCGGGCCCTGTGCGCGGAATCAGGGCAAGGGCGGCCTCAATGGCCGCGGCGTGACGCTCGGCCCGAGCCTGGCCCGTTGGGGTGCGCGGGGTATCCGGATGTGCGCGGCGCTGCACGAGGCGATAGCGGCAGCCCACGAGGTCCGTGGCGACGAGCACATCTTTCACACCAGGTGAGCTTAGTAGACCACCTTGCTAAAGTTGTAGCGAGACCCTACCGATGAAAAATAAAGGACGTTTCAATGAGCTTGATCAAGAAGATCCGCAAGGCCCGCCGTGAGGCGCGCGCTGAGGTCAAGGCTGCTAAGACCCGCGCCAAGGCCGAGGTCAAGGCCGCCGACAAGGCCAAGCACCGTCAACAGAAGCTGCTAGCCAAGCAAGAGAAGGCCCTCATCAAGTCCGAGGAAAAGGGCCTGAAGAAGCGCCGCAAGCACGAGTACAAGATGGCCCAAAAGGAACTCGAACGTATTAAAGAAGGCCGATTTAACAAGAACAACGTCAAGCGCTACGCCGGTGCCCTGCGCACCGCTGCTCCGCTGTTGCTGCCGCTTATCTACCGTGGAATTACCGCAGCCCAGCGCGAAATCGAGAATAAGCGCGCACAGAAGGCCGGCGTGTCCGCCGACCAGCTCGCGTCCTTCGCTGGCCACGGCGCGCCGCTCAAGGCACGCACCGCCGGCGTGCGCAACTCCCTCAAGGACGCCAACGTGCCGGCGGGCTTCAAGCGTGACGTCAAGGAGCGCCTCAACGAGCTTGATGCAGCAATTGATAACGCCGAGTACATGACCGAGCAGCAGCGCCAGCGCGCACACCGCTCGATCTCCGGCGAGATTGACTCCATCAACGCCGATATCCAGGCCAAGCTGCGCGCCTAAACTCCAGCGTCCCCTGTAGCCGCGGCCTTCCCTGGGTCGCGGCTTTTCTGCATTTCCGATGCTTTTGGAGCCCGCCACCCTTAACCTTTAAACGTGGATTTTAAATGCAGAACCACAGCATTCAATCAGTATTGCAAACGCCAGCGATCCACCCAGGGAATTCCACACCGTTTTCCCAAACTCCCCTATTACTTTAAGGTTATGAGACCTCGCCAACCCTATTTCTGAGATATAGTCGGTGACGAGGATAACCGGTTTTAAAACCACACCTCAAAAAGTAACTACTATGTAAAAGTGCTCTTCTAACCCAGCGCACAGGGCTGGGACACTACTGAATGGAGAACCATGGCACGCCGTGAAGTAACGCAGTTCTTTGATGACCTTGACAATAGCCCGCTTACTGAGGAAGAACTTACCGTCATCCGTTTCAGCGTTGATGGCAAGGACTACCTCTTGGATGTTTCCCGCGAAAATGCAGACAAGTTTCATGCCGCTTTGGAGCCTTTTGTCAAGGCGGCACGCCACCCAGTAAAGACGGAAACTCGCCGCTACAAGCCGTCTGATGTTCGCGAATGGGCAGCCAAGCACGGCTACGACGTGGCAGAGCGCGGCAAGATTCGCAATGACGTTATTTTGGCCTACCGCGACGCCAACAATCTTTAAAGAACGCCCTGCTCGCGGGCAGCCGCCACAGCAGAAGTGCGCGAGCGCACGCCCAACTTGTCGTAGATGTGGACGAGATGGGATTTCACGGTTGCCTCGGACAGCATGAGCTCCACACCGATCTCGCGGTTCGAGGAACCCGCGGCAACCAGCTTGAGCACCTCAAGCTCGCGCGGGGTGAGGGAGGTGCGCGGGGTGCGCACTCGCGTCATGAGCTTGTCCGCCACCACGGGTGAGAGTGCCGAGTCACCCTCTGCCGCGGAGCGTACCGCTGCGAGGAGCTCGGCGGGTGGCGCGTCCTTGAGCAGGTAGCCCACGGCACCGGATTCAATAGCCCCGAGGATGTCGGCGTCCGTGTCATAGTTCGTCACCACGAGGACCTTGGGCGGGTTATCCATGGAGTAGCGGATGGCGGCGGTGGCTTCCGCGCCACCCATAACGCGGGTACCTTCAATGCCCGCACCAAAGCGCAGGTCCATGAGGAGGACGTCGATACCACCTGCTTGCGCAGCGGAGACCGCGGCTTCAGCCGTGGCGACCTCGCCCACCACCTCGATGTCCTCAGCGCCCTCGAGCACAGAGCGTAAGCCCAGGCGCACGATCTCGTGGTCATCGGCAAGCAAGACCCTAATCACGGGCTTCCTCCTCATTGGTACGGTCCGGTCAAATTCTTAATCTACATCGTTATTTAAGGGCACACTAACTGAGACCGCCGTGCCCGTCCCTGGTGTGGATTCAATCACGACGTCACCGCCAAGCTCCTCCGCGCGGCGGCTCATGGCACTGAGCCCAATATGGCCTAATCCGGCCGGTCTATTCTCCACGGCTTCCACATCGAAGCCCTGCCCGTTATCAACCACGTCCACGCGCACCTCGTCCGGCTCATACGTGACGGTCACCCGGGCCTTAGTCGCGTGAGCATGCTTGACGACGTTCCCCACCGCGCCCTGCGCAATCCGCAACAGCGCCGCCTCCACCTTCATGGGCAGCTGCTGTGGCTCGCCCTCGACGTCCACCATGACCTCCACGTCACCGGTGGCGGCGAAGTTCTCCGCCATGCGGCCCAGCGCTGCCCCAAGGGAAGTCTCCGAGAGAGCCGCCGGCTGGAGAGCAGCGATCATCGCGCGGGCCTCGTGCAGGTTATCCGCGGCGGTGCGACGCGCAAGTTCGATTCGTTCGTGGGCTTTGGGGATGTTTTCTGAGTCCAGGTCACGGTCGGCGGCATGCAGGAGCATTTGGATCGAGGACAGGCCCTGGGCCAGGGTGTCGTGGATTTCATGAGCGATGCGCTGGCGCTCCGCCGTCATGCCCGCTTCACGCTCGGACTCTGCTAGCTGGGAGCGGGTTTCCATAAGCTCACGGTTCATCCTGTTCAGGGCACTGAAGGCATAGGAAATCGCGATGGTGACGAGCGCCGAGACCGCCGGCCCCATGATGCCGCCAAAGGTCAACCCGCCTGGCACCTGCACGAGCACCGCCGCCACCGTGGCCACGAGGACACACACAATGCCGGGGATCATCTCCAGCACGTAGAGGTACACAAAGTACAGGGAGAAGACCAGGTAGATGGCCGCCGGCGCCACCACCATATCCGCCAGCCACAACACCGTGAGGATGGCGAGCCAGCCATAGCGGGCGATGCGCGGCAGTGCCTCTAAGTAGGCCGAGCCACCAAAGTAGACCACGGCGAAGGACACGAGCAGCAGCAGGTTAAGTACGCCCTGCCACAGCGGCAAACGCACGGTGGTGAGGATGGCCACCACCAGAAGCGTTGCGGTCAGGATGTGAATACCGTTGCGCAACGCATCCGAGTCAACCGAACGGTGGTCTAGTGTGGAGGTCATGCGCCACAGCCTACTGCCCCGCCTCGCTGCCTGTCTGATCGGTATCAGCCTTGTCACCACCGGCTGCACAGACGGTGATCGGCCCACGGAAGCGACACCGCCCAGCGCCCCCACTGCGGCGACGGGGGCGACAGGGGCGACGGGAGCAACTACGGACGACGCCACCGATGACGCGCCCGACTCCCCTACAGTCACCGGCGACGGCCTCCCCATCACTGCCTCTGCCGAGGTGACCGACTGGGAAGACTGTCCCTACCTGGACACCCAATGGGTAGCGGATACGAATGGGCAGAGGATGACGCGGTGGGGCGTCGACAAGCGCTTTGGCACCCCTGCCTGCGTGTTCTGGTCTTACCCGGAGGAACCCCAAGCCACCGTCATTGTGCGCGAGATGCCCAGCGTGGACGAGGCGCGCGCCGTCGTTGACGCCGCTGCCCCAATTAATGAAACGGAGCTGGCTGAATTCGACGGTTGGTCCGGTGGGCGCGGCGTGTTTGAGGAGCACTCTGTCTTCGCCGTGCAGAAAGATACCCACGCGGTTCTCGTGTGGTCGAACCAGTTGCAGACACTCAAGCCGCAACTCATCGCGCAGGAGGCCATCTCCCGCTTGGGGCTCTAGCTACACCGCAACGTCGTTGTACGGCATCATCGCCGATACCCACGGAAAAACAACCTCCATGAGCAAGAAAAACACAGCGATAAGCAGAGCTACCGCCAGCACGGCCTTAACGGCAGTGGGGCCGGGCAACAGGTTCCACAGGGCGCGGTACATTAGTTCTCCTCCAGGACGGCGGGGCGGTGGTTGTCATCCGAGCCAGAAGACTTGGGCTCGCGGTCGGTCTCCATGGCGTGGATAATCATGCGCTCCGCGTTGGAGAACTGCGGGTGGCATGTGGTGAGGGTCAGCAAGCCCTCGCTGGCCTCGATCCCAGCTTCCGGCGGTGTTCCGGGGATGGGCTGCAGCACGCTGACATCACCAGGAAGGGTGATGTGGCGGCCTTGAATCTGCTGGTATTCCGGCTTCTCGCGCTGCTCAGGGCGGAGACAATCCGCCGGAGACCCGTCAATGGGCAGCACGCGGTACGTAACCCACTCCGTGAACGTCTCGATGACAATGGCGTCACAGGTGCGAAGATTGCCCAGGTCATTGAACGGCGCGCCTTTCCCCACGCGGTGGCCTGCCACGGCGAAATTCCCCTTCTCACCAGGCATCTGCGTGTCCGGATAGCGCCCTGGCCCACGCAGGAGATCATCCTCGTTGGTGCCCTCCAGCACGGCGAAGGCAAAGTCCGAACCGAACGCTGGGATATAAAGACGCGCGAAGGCTTCACCCAGCTTGGGCGCGTGCCCCTGGCCGCGCGGGTTGCGCCACTCCTCCTGCAGGGTCTCGTTGGCTTCTTCCTGCAGGTGACCGGACTCAATATTGGTCCAATAAGACTCATAAAGCGCAAAGAGCAAGAGCAGCACGCCGACGGTGAGCATAAGCTCACCAATGACGGAGCTCACCGTTGTCTTTCTGCGCGTCGTGGGCTGTGGCATGGTTCCTACACTAGCCCCTGTACCGTATAGGTACCCCACTCAGGACGAAGAGGAGTCCACGATGCTCGAGTTATTCATGTACCCGGTCTCCGGAATCATGAAACTGTGGCACCTGCTTTTTGCTTCCTTCCTGGATGGTTCACTGGCCTGGATCCTCACCATCGTCTTCCTGGTGGTGACGGTGCGCGGAATCATCGCGCCGTTGAACTGGCTCGCTGTGAAACAAGGCCGCATCGGTGCCCTCATGCGGCCTGAGATGACGGAGCTCAACGCCCAGCTCCGCGAGGTCACGGAGGTTGACCAAGCTGTCGAGCTCTACACCCAGCAGCGCGAACTCAAGGAACGCTTCCGCCACAATCCCATGTTGGGGTGCTTCCCGTCCTTCATTATCGTCCCTGCTTTTATCGGCCTCTACCAGGTTGTCCTCCGGGTATCCGGCTCCGCCAACGAGCCGGTGGGGATGCTGACGCTTGACAACGTCTCCTCCTTCCGCGCCTCCACCATCTTCGGCGTGCCCCTCACGGATTTCGCCCGTGAGCATCACGACCTTGTGCTGCCGATGCTCATCGCCGCGCTTACTTTTACCTCTCTGAATACGCTCATCACGCTGTACCGCGGTTACCTCACCACGCTCTTCGATGAGAAGATCCCGCGCCGTTTGCTCTGGCTGATGGCGATCATGGTGGTCATCATCCCGTGGATGCTGTGGACCGTAGCCTGGCACGGCCCGATTCCCGTGACCATCATCTTTTACTGGGGCTGCTCCTACCTCTTCACGCTGCTCCAGACTCTGGTTTACGAGGCGATCCTACGCAAGCGCTACCCGCTTCCCGAGGCCGTGCATGAGCAGCGACGAGAAAGCATTAAGCGGTGGCGCACAAAGGAAAAGAAGAGGAAGAAGAAAGCTGCAAAGGAGCGCTTTAAGGCGAACCCCGAGCAGAAGGAAGCATCCGCGGCGGCCCGAAAACGCCATGCCAAAATCCTGGCTGAGGCCAAGAAGATTGTTAAATCGAATAATCGGCAGGAGGGGCCGACAGCAGCTGAATAGCCAGCTGCTTCGCAGTTACCAGCGGAGCCGACTCACGAGTGAGCCGTGCGCCGGCAAGCCCTCCGTCAAGGAAGATGAGGAGCTGACTGGCCTGGTCTTCTGAGGGGTAACCATTCTTGGCGTTGAGCAGTGCCGTAATGGTGGAGTGCATCCACGAACGGTGTTCCACACACGCGGCAACAATGCCGCGTTCCGCATCGGTTTCCGGACGCGGATATTCTCCCGCAGCGTTGAGGAAGTGCGAGCCGCGGTATTCAATCGTGGGCTGTTCCTCAATGGCTTTGTCAAAGAAGGCGAGGATTTTGCTCTCCGCATCCGTGACTTCCTCGGTGCGCTGGTGCCAGTCCGCGCGGTACTGCTCATCAAGCGCCTCAACGTACGCAATGACGAGGGCGTCCTTGGAGCCGAAAAGGGAGTACAACGATGCCTTGGCCACGTCAGCCTCGCGCAGAATGCGGTCGATTCCAATGACACGGATTCCTTCAGTGGTAAAGAGCCGCGTGGCGGAATCAAGTAGTCGGCTGCGCGGGCTCGGGCGATTGCGGCGCGACTTCTTTTCGGCCATTTTTTCTCCTCACATGACAAAACCGGTTCATCTACACAATATAGACAAACCGGTATGTATGTGAAATTTTATTTCTTGCGGCCCGTAATCGCTCCGACGATCCACAGCAGGATACAGGCACCGACTGTGGCGGTGATAATCATGAGGAACCAGCTATCGCTCACATCCTTGTTGAAGAGGGCCAGCAGTCCACCACCAATAAGACCGCCGATAACACCGACGATGAGGTTGGTGAACAGTCCCTGATCGCGCTTCATGATCTTCTCTGCGAGCCAGCCGGCGATGATACCAACGATGATTGAGCCAAAGAATCCGAGACCAAGTCCCATGGTGTACACAACTCCTTTTCGATGATTTGTTGTTTCCATCAACCATGGTACGTCCGAAAACCACAGAACGACCCGGCCACATCATATTCACAGCATGATGCGGCCGAATCGTTATTGCGGAGTTATAGGAGGGTTACTCGGAGTCCGGGCGGACCACCATCATTGGGCACGGCGCAGACTGCAGCAGCGCGCGAGAGGTGGAGCCCAAGAGCATGCCCTTGAAACCGCCACGGCCGTGGGAACCGACGACCAATAGCTGGGCCCCCTCGGAAGCATCCGTTAGTGCGCGAACCGGACGGTCACGCGCGATGAGCTTCTTAACCGACACATTCGGGTATTCCTTCTGGTGCTCAGCCAAACGCTCAGTAAGCAGGTCTGCCTGCTCGCGCTCGACCTCTGCCCACTCGGCCTGGGCGGCGGAAAGTCCAGCCAGGGAAGCCTGCACCTGCATATCCATCCAGGTGTGTACCGCGATGAGCTCAGCGCCGCGAGCATCAGCCTCCTTGAAGGCGTAGTCCGTGGCCTTCTGGGAAACCTCAGAACCGTCAACGCCCACGACGACAGGGCCGTACTTGGTGGACTCGGTGACCTGGTTATCCTCACGGACAACCACAACTGGGCACGAAGCGTGGGAGACCACAGAAGCCGAAACGGAACCCATGACCATGCCGGACAGGCCGCCCATACCGCGGGAGCCCATGACAATCATGGTGACGTCCTTGGACATCTCCAGCAGCATGTCAATGGGGGAACCCTCAGCCACGGTGTGGGCAATCTTCAACTCCGGCGACACCCTGTGGGCCTCAGCGCGGGCCTCCTCGATCTTTTCCAGGGTTTCTGCCTGCAAATCGTCGAAAAGCTCCTTCGGAGGGACCATGCCCTCGGCGTAGAGGAACTGCGGCATCGTGTAGCTCGATGCGATGCGAAGCGGGATTCCACGCTTCGTTGCAGTATTAGCAGCCCAACGGACGGCGTTCTTCGACGCTTCCGAACCATCGACGGCTACGACGACAATGTCTTCCTTGGCCATGACCTTTTCCTTTCGACGTGCTTACATCTCCAGTCTAATACCTATTGACCGGCCTGTGGGGCGGTCGCAGCATCCGCATTGGCGGGGAAGAGAATGTTGTAGAGAGCCACAGCAATGTCACGAATGACGGCACCGATACCATTAGAGAAGAAATCAATGGCGGGTGCGAGAATCGAGTTAAAATCCATGGGAAAAAGAATAGTCCATAAAAGGCGTGGCGCAACCCCACTTCCCATCCGCGATGGACTAAACCCCACCCAAGCCCGTGTTCCGGAGGGCCCGATTTCCGCGTGGGATTTCGTCCGCAGTCTCATCACCTCGCAGCGCCACCGTCATCCCGACGATAACGACCAAGCCTTACAGGCCCGCTTCAACGCAAACGAGGTTGTGACTCAAAACGGAACGACCCTTAACCCTGACAGCATCCTCGACACTAATGCCGTGGTGTACTTCTACCGCATCCCTGCGCCGGAGGTCCCGGTTCCCTATGACATCCCCATTCTCTTTGAGGACGAGCACCTCCTCGTCGTCGACAAACCGCCCTTCATGGCCACCATGCCCCGGGCCCGGCACATCACAGAGACTGCGACCGTGCGCCTGCGCCGACAGACCGGCAATAACGAGCTCTCCCCCACGCACCGCCTCGATCGCCTCACCTCAGGGATCCTCGTCTTCACCAAGGACCGCGCCGTTCGGGGCGCCTACCAGACATTGTTTGCCGAGCGCCGCGTCACCAAGACTTACGAAGCCATCGCCCCGCTTGCCGACGTCTCCCCCGGCACCCTCTGGCGCTCCCGCATGGAGAAGACCCCCGGCGAACTCCAAGGGCGCATCGTCGACGGTGAAGTCAACGCCATCACCGAAGTAGCCGGCGTTGCTCCCGTGGACAAGGCCCCCTACGAAGCCATCCACGGTTCACTACCCGAGCTAGCGAAGTACACCCTCAAACCCCACACGGGCAAGACACATCAACTGAGACTTCACATGCTTCAAGCAGCCATCCCCATTATTGGTGACCCCATATACCCGGTCATTTTCCCTGCAGAGGCCGAGGACATGCGGATTCCCATGCATTTAACAGCCACAGAAATCTTTTTCGCAGATCCCCTAAACGGCACTACCCGCCACTTTAAATCTCAATTACCGTTGCACACCCACAAATTGCTAGGCCAATAGTATTACGGCGCTCAGTACTATCGCTCAGAATCGACACTCAGGCGCACGATTCAAATCCACAATATGGACGCAACCGTGCTAGGAGTAGAAGCACCGCCCGCCGGGACGGCAAAACCTAGCTTTGTTATGTCCATAGGGTTTTCGGACACGGAGTCCGGTGTTTTTTGGACACGGAATCTATGGTGTTTGTGGGCACTTCCCTTCTAGCGGTTTATGGTCAGTTGCCTGCGTTTGGGGCGGGGTTTGGATAGTTTCGGGTTCATCCGCGGTGGTTGGCGGTGTTTCATTCCTTCAACGAGGTTGATGTTGATCTGACCGCCTGGTGGCCTGTGGCTCAACGGGGCACCAGGCTCATCGACTCATCCAAGCTAAACAAGACACCTTCAATGCACTCCAAACAACCATTCACGCATTAGAAAACACTCAAAATAAACAACTCACCACCACCCAAGAAATCCCCCACTCCGAGCCCGAAATCAAGCCCACGAACCCCCAACAGAAAGGCACAGCCCCCCCTACAACGCCTCACTCGGTGGCTGAGTAAGAGAAACTAAGAACGGTTATGGCGTGTTCAACACCTTGGGGAAGGTGTTTGGCTCTAGACGAGTGCAACTATCGTATCTGCGATACAGTCAGAGTGAGTTCAATAAGCAAGGAGGAAATATGCGTAAGGTTCTCTCTTTCACTGTCCCATGGGGTTGCCCGCAAATCGTGGACACGTAGTGGAGCTACCTAGTGGTTAGGCAGCTATTTCTTTTCTACTGGTGGTTAGACCAATGTGGTTTTCGAAGTCGACGGGGCTGACCATCCCGAGTG